>JAOZTO010000123.1 GCA_029942265.1 Desulfocapsa sp. | reverse complement strand
TGACATTCGAAGCATAGTTTGCTATGTGAGAATGTCCAAATGGGCGAAGATGGGGGGCAGCTGAATAGTTACTTGAAACTACTCAGTCGGTTCTTCATAACACCAGTCGCCCCAATAATTGTCTTCTTCATTATATTCAGGGTATCGTTCAGTAAAACTGATGCCTACACTTTCAAGTTCTTTCAGGATTGGTTCGTAAAATTCCGGTAAAACAGGAATATGAACTCCTGTCTGTTTAATCTTTCCTTCAGTGATTAAACGTGCAGAAATCCCCACAGGATATCCAACAGTTCTTGCCATAGAGCTATCGCCACCGGGAATGCCTTTATCTGTCAGAGTCGACTGAATTCTGGAAATCTTATTTTCCTGGTCCAGGACTTCAAATTCATGGTGCATGACTAATAGATCACGCTCTCCCTCATCGTAGATAAGCTTTTTCTGTAGTGTGTGGGCAAGCATCTGAAAAACCGATGCTGTCCCCATGTCCAGTTTTCGTTTTGAAAACAGCCCCAACCATTCTAGCTTTTTCAGAATAAGAGAGTAAAGAGGGAGATTCAGGTACTCTGCAACAGCCTTACGAGTACTGCCTTGCTTGCAATTGACGATATTGGCCATCACCTGATTAGGTGTTATTTCATTGAAGTCAAACATCATTTGCTGATTTAGAAGCCCAAGTTTTTTTAAGAAACTCCAGGTTTCACAGGAACCAACATTTCTTAATGTTCCCCGATACATACCATCAACATCATCAAGCCCATAAATGTCAAGATAGGGTAGAGAATCTCGGTTCACATAGGCTTCAAATACACCTGCACCCGGGATGGATTTGAGCCAGTAATGGTTAAATAATTCTTCACCACTTACCTCAATAATTGTATTATTATCCAAATACTTACCATCGTTTGTTGCGGCAAGCAAGGCTCCTTCCGGACTCCAGGAAAACTTATAGCCCAATGGATTATTGTTGGAGTCAAGGGCAGGCAAACCGCCACAATACGAATAAAAACTTTTTACCTTTTTTCCGGATTCTTTTACAGAGTTGATGATCTGCATTGCAGACATGTGATCAATCCCAGGATCAACACCGGATTCATTCAAAAAACATAAACCTTTTGCTTTTGCTTCAGCATCCATTGCCTGCATATCCTCTTTCACATAAGAAGCTGTCACAAGATGCTTTTTATGCTCCAGACACATTTTGGCAACAGTGGCATGCATTGTCCACGGCAACAGGCTAACAACTGTGTCCACTTCTTTTATTTCCTTAACCAAAGCCTGACTATCCGAACAGTCCAGTTCAACAGCCTTTCCATTTTTATGGCCAGCGATCAGCTTGTCACAGTTTTGCACATACTGATCTGCAACTATTACATGAAACTCTGTTCGTTCAAGCAGGTATCGAACAGCGGGACCTGCCACAAGACCAGCCCCTAGAATTAATATTTTTTTCATATACACTCTCCTTTAGATGGTTAAGTAAAAAACTCCATCTGCTTTAAATACGTTCAATTACTATAGCAACACCTTGCCCCACACCTACACACATAGTGCATAAGGCATATTTCCCACCAGTGCGATGAAGTTGCCGAACCGCTGTCATCACCAACCGTGTTCCGGACATGCCCAGGGGATGACCAAGCGCAATCGCTCCGCCTTGTGGATTCAATCGTTCATCCTCTTCTTCCAGACCAATAATTCTGGCACTGTGTATCGCCTGGGAGGCAAAAGCCTCATTCAGTTCAATAATATCAAAGTCATCTATTTTCATCCCTAGCCGATCAAGAATCTTCGCTGTTGCAGGAATAGGTCCACATCCCATAATTCGTGGCTCTACACCTGCTGTGGCCATACCTAGGATTCTTGCTTTAACTTCAAGTCCATATTTCTGTGCTTTTTCTTCAGTCGCCAAAATCATGGCTGCGGCACCGTCATTAACTCCTGAGGCATTAGCTGCAGTGACCGTTCCTCCAGGAAAAACAGTTCGAAGTGTTGCCAGTTTCGCAAGAGGAGTAAGTCTGGGATGTTCATCTTGTGAAAAGACTATTGCATCACCTTTTCGTTGAGGAATAATAACGTCTGTGATCTCTTCAGCAAGTCGACCATCTTCCTGTGCCGCCTTGGTCTTGGACTGACTCCAAAAAGCAAATTTATCCTGATCTTCACGGCTTATATTGAAATCTTTGGCAACATTGTCACCAGTCATGGGAAGTGGATCAGTACCATACATTTCCTCCATGATTGGATTCACAAAGCGCCATCCAATCGTGGAATCATGCATCTGTGCTGAGCGAGCAAATGCTGTTTCTGATTTACTTATTACGTAGGGAGCCCGAGACATGCTATCCACACCACCAGCTATAATAAACTCTGCCTCCCCGGCCTTAATAGCCCGAGCGCCTGTTCCCACAGCATCCATGCCGGATGCACATAGGCGATTGATTGTTGTTCCCGGTATTTCTACTGGCAGTCCTGCAAGTAGTGATGCCATGCGAGCAACATTACGATTATCTTCACCTGCCTGATTGGCGCATCCTAAGATGACATCATCAACCGCTCCCCAATCAACCCCTGGATTTCTTTTAATCAGGGCTTTTAGTGGAACAGTGGCCAGATCATCAGGTCTTACAGCGGCAAGGGTTCCTCCAAATTTTCCAATTGCTGTTCTGATGGAATCGCAGATAAACACTTCTTTCATGATTATTCCTCTATTGCGTTACGAAACGATTGCACCATTTTTTCGCCTAATATATTTATCTCTTGTTCTGCCATAACAGTTGAAAGAACTCCGGAACATGTTCCAATAAGCATAATTCCATTTGCAAAAAGCTGATTTAATACTTTTTGAAGAAGAATATTTTCTTCGCTGGTCAGATACGCTTCACGGTAATTTGTTGGCACATTTTCTTTCATATGAATACGAAACATAGATCCAGCGCCACTAACACAAGCAGTAATTCCAGCAATCTTTATAGCTTCACGAATAGTATCCCGTGCTTTTTCCCCCAACTGGTTTAAACGCTCCACAGCGTCTTCATCATACAATTTCATGGCGGTATAGCCGGCTGTCATGGTAATAGGGTTTGCAGAAAATGTACCGGAATGAGGAAACAGAAGTGGTTTATGACGTGGGTTCATTACATCCATTATCTCTTTTTTTCCAGCAAGGGCACCAACAGGAAAACCACCTCCAATAAACTTACCCATTGCGGTAAGATCCGGTGTCTCGTTGTACCAGTCTTGGGTACCACCATATCCGAAACGGTAGGTGATTACTTCATCATAAATAAGCAACGCACCGTTAGCCTTTGTCCATTTACGAAGCGCACTGATAAATTCAGGAGAAGCTGGAATCAGACCCACTCGATGCGGTACAAGATCCACAAGAACACAGGCCAACTCATCGCCAACCTGGTCAAGAATTTCTATTGCCCGCTCAACATCATTAAAGGGAAGAACCACAACATCATCAAGAACCCCTGCCGGTGTACCATGAACCACGGGAACACTTTGTGGGCTTTGGGCATCACCCCAGTTTTCAGGTTTTGCGGTCTGGCTGACTTCAGCAAAATCATAGCTGCCATGATAGGCCCCTTCTGCCTTGGCAATTTTTGGCCTGCCTGTGTAGGCACGTGCCGCCTTCAGGCATGCCATAATGGCTTCAGTTCCTGAATTGACAAACCGAACTTGGTCAAAACTGTTACTCCGTGAACACAGATGCTCCGCAAATTCGACTTCTACCTCAGTTGCGGTGGTGAAGGCTGTTCCTTTCTGCAATTGTTTAGTGACTGCTTCAACAATTAAAGGATGAGCGTGACCATGAATCAGCGAACACATATTATTTGCAAAATCCAGCCGTTTTACTCCCTCTACATCCGTTACATAACATCCCTCTCCTTTCTCGGCGTAAAGAGGATGTGGAAAACGAAGAACTGTGTTGCGGCTAACACCGCCTGGCATAACCAGGCAGCCTCTCTCATAAAGTTTTGCACTGTATGTGGACATAATGTTTCCCCTACCCAAGGCACCATCAAAAGGAAGCCTCAAGCCTATTGGTGTATTGTTGCACCGGTTTTAGACTGCACATAATCAAAAGTGATACCAGGAGCCAACTCAACAAGTTTAAACCCTTTATCTATCACATCAATCACTGCAAGATCGGTGTACACTCTGCTTACAACTTTTTTCCCGGTAAGCGGGTAACTGCATTCTTGCAGTAGCTTCGGCTCTTTGAATTTTGTACAGTGTTGCGTTATAACGAAGATACGTTTTACTCCGGCAACAAGATCCATGGCTCCTCCAACGGAAGGTACGGTACCAGGTACTCCGGTTGACCAATTTGCAAGATCACCGTTTTCTGCAACCTGCATCGCACCAAGAACACAAATATCGATATGTCCACCACGGATCATGGCAAAACTGTCACCCTGATGAAAATAACAACTCCCAGGAAGTGCTGTGACGGGTTCATTACCGGCATTGATTAGCTCAAGATCAATGGATTCTTTGGGCGGAACAGGCCCCATGCCCAGCAAACCATTTTCGGTATGGTAAATGACTTCACGATCCTTTGGAATATACTGTGCAACCATTACAGGCATACCAACTCCAAGGTTGACATAGGTCGAATCAGGAATGTCCTGAGCAGCTCGCCAAGCCATTTCGGTTCGACTCCAACCAATAGTTTCATCCTGATTTTTCATGGATAAACCCTCCCTTGTTCAATATATACTGATTCATGAACCGGTTTTGGCACAGTCACGACACGGTTCACAAAAATTCCCGGTGTAACAACATGTTCGGGGTCTATTTCACCCAGTTCTACCATCTCACTTGTTTGAGCACAGGTTGTTTTTGCGGCCATTGCCATGATTGGGCCGAAATTTCTTCCGGTTTTATCAAACAACAAATTGCCGTATCGATCAGATGTTTTGCATTTGATGAGTGCGAAATCTGCTGTGATTCCATACTCCAGGATATACTCCTTGCCATCAAAAGAGCGTACTTCCTTGCCTTCGCCAAGAGGCGTTCCCACAGCGGTTGGCGTGTAAAAAGCTGGAATCCCTGCCCCTCCTGCCCTGATCCGTTCGGCAAGAGTTCCTTGAGGAACAATCTCCAGTTCAATTTTTCCATCTTTATAATATTCCGGAAAAACTACTGAATTAGCAGTTCGTGGATACGAGGTGATAATTTTCTTCACCCGATCATTTTCAATAAGCGCTGCCATGCCAATGTGACCACTACCAGTATTGTTATTTACAATTATTAAGTTTGTACTCCCTTGATCAATAAGTGCATGGATCAACTCTACAGGACTACCGGCTGCTGCAAACCCGCCTATCATGATAGTTGCCCCATCAACGATTCCGGAAACCGCTGCCTCAAGGGAAGCAACTCGTTTATCTATCATAGCTGACACCCGTTGAGTTGTTTGGGGATCGATTTGGCAAGCTCATTTTCAATTTCCTCTAACTCTTTTTCAAAGAAGAAGTTCTCTGAATCAAAAGGTTTAATAACATCTATTTTATCAGTTTTCTCATCGTATTTAGCCAGAAACACTCTATCCATCCACTCCATATTGCGAGATTCTGTGAATTTCAAAGCAAAGCATTTTTCACCGTTCACAAAAGCCGTTCCAATAATTGCCAGTTTCCCGGCAGAAATCGTCATGGATATATGACGTGATGGCCTGTTTATGGAAGAGAGGGAACGATAAATACGAGCAAAAACCTTTTCAATATCGGCTAGGGGAGCTGAAAAATAATGATGCTCTCCAGTTGGCCTTGCACAATACATGGAATGAAAACCAATACCTAACATAGCTAAAATATTGGCAAGATCAATCCAATTGTTGGCCGATTTCTCTATATCCACATTACCGTTACTGTCCTTGAACAAACTAATATGGTTCATTATAGGACTCTGGCTGCGAATCATAACACCATGTGCTTTTAAACGACGAATGGCGGCTACGGTGCTTGGGTTTAAAATCTCCCTGGGGGTGGAGAAATGAGCCATCAAGGCAAGTTGGATTCCATTGTCATAGAGAAGATCAAATAGAGACAGCATTTTCTCATATCTCTTTTCAAGAATCATTTCTGGCATAAAAGTCAACACGCGTGTACCAAGACGCACTGTTCTGATATGCTGCAACTCAGGGTCTTCAATGAGTGGACGGATATATTGCTCGAAACGCTCAGGCGGCATAAATCCAGCGTCACCGCCAGTAATGAGCATATCTGTTACTTCCGAGTGGCATTTAAGGTAGCTATGAATCTGCCCAGGATTATCCTGGAGAAACATATCCTCGTCACCCCGCACCTGTGCATGACGAAAACAGTAGGTGCAGAATGAAAAACAGTTCTGGGTAGTCTTATCGAAAACCAGTTGACATTGAGGGTATTTGTGCTGGCTCCCCTCAAGAAGCTCTGGTTGGCCATCAGAATTTGTAAACAGAGGTTTGTTAAGCAGTTGTTTTCCATCGTGTGGATTGGTGTTTTTCATGTAGCCATCGATGATATGCTGCTTTTCTTCTTCTGTATTACTGGCCAGATATGCCTTAGTCATCTCACTATCAATCATCCCCGGCTGCGGCATGATTAGCTGAAACAGAGAATCAGATTCATAGTTATCCCAGTCAATTGCATTGAGTGTGTGGCGGGTTGCCAGAAAACGATACACCTTGATAAACAGTTCACACTCTTCAATCTGCTTTAACTCAATCCCATTACTTTTCAGTATATCACAGATTTCCCGAAATCCGGATAGCCCCGAATAGCTTGCCCTGTTACAGAAAAGAAACGGTTTTGTGTTTTTGAACGACGAATGTTCCGGATAACAGGAATGGAGTCTGTTGAGCAGAGTATGTGGCAGGAGGTTCTCTGTTTTCACTACATTTCTAATATCATTAGAATAATCATAACGATCTTTTATTGTCTGAAGCTCTTTCTCATTAATCATTATGCGTTGCTTATCCAGACCATCGTTCTGACTTTTTATACATGTTTTTGTGCTAGGCATATCGTCCACTTATTTTGAATTGAAACTGATAAAATCGCAAATGTAATTACATTTGCACAAACTACACAGGCAAATTTCTTTGTCAAGGGAAATACTGATTTTTCGTACTCTAAGGACCAATGACAAGTTGTAAATATTCGGGTTGGGTTCAAAACAGGCTAAACCACTGAATTATAAATGTTTG
>JAOZTO010000122.1 GCA_029942265.1 Desulfocapsa sp. | reverse complement strand
TTTACCATTAAAAAAAGCTTCTACTAGTTCAGTAACCATTGTAATATTTTTCAAACGCATATCCATTTGCTTTGTAATACCCAGTAGTTTACCGAGTAATTCAATACGGTCTATAAGGACTTCACTTGATATACCACTAATACGAGCATCAAGAAGATCTCCCTTGATTATGACTTCAAAACCAAGACGTGTGAGCACTTCATTGAGAAAGAGTATGCGTAATTCTCGTCCTGCAAAATCACCTCCGCCACCAGCAAAACGCATAGTGCAGTAACTATTATTTGAATCAAGTGTGCATAGGGCATCGATCACAGTAAAGTGATAGCCAAAACGAATATTTATATTGAGATACTCTTCACCGAGTACAGCATAACTTGCTGAATCTTTATCTGATTGAAAGGCAAAAGCGTCAGTCATGGCAATTTTATCGTAGCTTTTCCAATCGTAGTAGGCCTGTTCTTCCCAGATGATACTGCGATGATTTAGACCATTCCAGAGTGCTTGAAAGGGAATTGAACGAATCATGTTGATAGTGACCATAGTCACGGTATCGGCAATTTTTTCAAAGCCGTTATCCACATCAACTAAGTACATTTCAAAGGGGAGAGTAGTCTGTAATTTCTTTTTTGTACCCTTTTGTCCACTACAGCGATCACCAATGGAGAACATATTCCGTACCGCCATTTCATGTGAAAATCGTATAATATCATGAAGAGACCTACAGGATTCAGGAAGGAAATCTTTAGAATTATGATCAACCAGATTCAAAGGAGTGATAAATTTAAGAACAGAACGTAATTTACGAAAAAATGGAAGGTCTTTATCACGTATATATGATGGTATTTTTTTTGTGAGTTTTACCTTGTTCCCAAGATAAACACGAGTATCGTCTGCTGCAATACTGAGTAGTTGGCCATGCTTGATACTATTAATGTCTTCTTTTACACCAAGGAGAAGCGGAATTCCAAATTCTCTGCATACCGTTGCAAAGTGTCCGGCAGAACTGCCAAGTTCTGCAATAACGCCATTTACCCGATGTAAAATACGAGCATAGCCAGGTAGTGTTTCCCGAATGATTAAAATTGAACCTTCTTCTATACAATCAACAGTATGGAGCGTATCCAGACACCATGCTTTGCCACTTGCATTACCAGAAGATGCCATAACACCACTACAGAATAACGGTTTTATGGTTTTGTCAGAAATATGGTTTGACGTCTCAACTGGATATTGATGCATATGTAGGGGTCTGCTTTGAAGAAAAACAAATTTCCCGTCTTGATTCAGTGCCCACTCAATATCCTGTGGTTTACCAAAATGTTGTTCAATTTTTAGTCCGAATGTGTGCAATGTTTCTATCTGAGCGTCAGTTAAGAAATGATTGTTCAATGATAGATGATTGATGTGAGAATGTGACAAAACCTTAGGGACAGCATAAACTTCAGGGAGGGTTGTACCGCTAACCACAGTGTCTCCAAGTCCTTCTGCTGCATGGATAAAAATTGTTTCGTTATCAGTTCCAGAAGGACACACTGTATACATTACGCCGGCAGATATAGGGTTGATCATACGGAGAACCATGACTGCCATCGGTGTTTCCTCGTCACTGAGTCCACAATTAATACGATAGGCAAGTGCTTCCGGGCTGTATTTGCTGCTGAGTACTTTAAGGTAACTAGTAATCAATTGGTCTTCGGTAACATTCAAAAAGCTGTTGTACTGACCTGCGAATGAGCATTGCCCATCTTCGCTGAGTGCACTGCTTCTGATTGCAAGTAATGAATCCTTTGGATTCTGTTGTGGCATTAAATTATGGATCTCATGAATTTTCCGTTGTATTTCGGTAGGAATTTCAGAAGTTTCAATTAATGTTTGCAGTTTTGTTGAAATTGCAGCCAGTAGTGGTAGGTTTTGTATGTCGATTTCAGCGAGCAATGCATTAATTGAAGGGCGTAAATTGTTATATTCCAATAGGTATGAAAAACAATTTGTGCTTATCAGAAAACCCTCTGGAATTTGGAGATTGAGTGTCTTGGATAACTCAACAAGCGTAGTTGTTTTAGAACCGGCAAGTTCTGTTGTAATTATGTCACTCTTTAATGAACCAACAAATGGTTCTCCAAAGTTAAGTTTTGGGGGAGCTAAGAAGTATCTGGCATAGAAATCAAACTTTCTCAGATAAGACGGAAGATCTACATACGCACCAGGATTCATCTGTTCTAGTTGATGCACCATAGCGGAAATATCGCTCACAAGTGCATCGTACTTTAAACAAATTTTACAAAAATCTTCCTTTTTCCCTTGATAGTAAATACTTTCGAGTTCTGACATCATCTCATGGCAAAGATGGTCACAGGCAAGTAGTTCCTGAAAAGCACTATAGGTTGCCTGTAACACGGTACCGGGTGCAAAAACTCTATATGTCCAATGTTTAAATAAGTTTGTTATCATTTGTAGTCATTGTCCAGGAGCTGTCCGCGAATAGTCAAAAATAAGTGCCGGCGTATGTGTTATTTACAGTTCAGTGGTTGAGCCTATTTTCGCCCCCAACCCGAATGTTTACTTTTGCAAGCATTATTTTTTAACTATTCTGAAGGTTTGGGCGAAAGGCTATTCTCGGACAGCCTCTTAGGAGAATTTCAACAGAGGATCCGTGGAGATGGTGCCAGAGCAGAGGCACCATTCCATGATGATTGGCTTTACTGAGAAGATTGTCCCAGTCTGTAAAATTATGAAATAACTTTTCCAGCCTTGGAAGAGTATTGGGCAACGGGTGTTGTCTTGCAGCACATGCAAGGATTAAGTTGGCTTTATTCAACGCCTTCTACTCGTCGCAATTCAACTCTGCGATTTTTAGCTCGTCCTACTTTGGTTGTGTTATCTGCTATTGGTTCATTAGCTCCATATCCTTTGGCCTGGAGGCGATTTTCTAAGACATCTTCTTCAATAAGATATGCAAGCACAGCTTGAGCACGTAGTGTGGAGAGTTGAATGTTTGATTGTTCGTCACCGATAGAGTCAGTATGCCCGGCAATTTCCATATAAATTTCAGGGTTGGCTTGGAGGATGAGTGATGTATTAGCGAGAACATATTTGGCGTCATCGGTAAGTTCTGCAGTTCCAAATTGAAATGTAATACCTTCAAGAACTATGATATTCTGTTCAGCAGAACATCCAGCATTGTCGATGGTTGAACCGCTAGCTGTGTCAGGACAGAGATCAAGCCGATTAACAAGACCATCATTGTCATTGTCTTCTTCACAACCTTCTGCATTAACTTTAGCGCCTTCAATCGTTTTGGGGCAACTATCATCGGCATCAGATACTCCGTCTTTGTCACTGTCTGTGGTGCGAAGGAGGAGTTGATCACGCTCAGTTGTAATGGCAGTAAGAGTACTTTTGAGTTCACTAAGTTCTTCTTGGTTTGTGTTCAATTGTTTTTGTTTGTCAGCAAGGTTTGTTTCAAAATCCTGTTGCTGTTTTTCATATTCGGAAATCTGTTCATCAGCAGATTTAAGTTTGGCTACCTGTTCTTCAGCCACAGCTTTTGCTATTGATACGGCCTCGGTAAGTTTTGATATTTCCTCTTGTTTTGCAGTGCTGTTAGCAGTTGTATCAGCTTGTTGAGAACTTATTTGTTCCAGATTTGCAACACTTGCAGCAAGATGAGTTTTGTTTTCGGCAAGTTTAGCCATTAAATTCTGAATTTGCGTATCTTTTTCAGTATTGCTGGTTGTTTGCTTTTCATTTGCAACGGTAATTGAATTTTGGGTATTGGCTAATTCTTCTGTTAGTTTTGAAATTTGTTTTTTCAGTTCAACGTTTGCGTTTGTTTTGTCAAGAGTTTGTTGTTTTTCTTGTCCGAGATTCTCTCGAAGTGTTTTGATCTTTTCAGTACCAGTTGATAATTCTTCTGTTAATGTTGAGATGGTTTTTTTATGTTTTAGAGCTGTTTCAGTAGCTTGTTGAAGTTCGTTTTTGAGTGTTTCCGTTTCTTTCTGACTTGATTGGATAGCAGCGGTTGCGGATTCCAGTTTTGTGTCGAACTCTGTACTGATTTTTTGGGAGTTACTGTTTTGATTGTCAATAATTTGTTGCATTGACGAAATTTTTGTTTTTTGTTGGTTGTCCTGCGTATTTAGTTGTGTTTTTAATGCTGAGTGTTCGGTTGTAAGCTTCTGGAGTTTTTCATTACTCTGTGCAAGGCTGAGCTTGGCGTCTTCAAGTTCAGTATTAAGCAAAACCCTTGCGTCTTCTTTTTGTTGCAAGCTAGTGTTTGCAACTTCAATGTCATTGTCAATCTGAGTTATCTTAGCGCTTGACTCCCCGAGTTCAGTTTTTAGATCACTAAGTTTGCTGTTTAGTGTTGTGTTTGTTTTGCGCATTTCAGAAAGTAAAGAATCTGTTTCTGTCTTTTCTTTATCAAAAAGTGCTTTGGCATTCAAAGCTTCAGTAAGCTTATTTTCAAGTAATGAAATCTGGTCAGCCAGGGAAAGATTAGCATCATTTGACTGTTGAATAGTATCTTCAAGTTCAGAATGTAAGTTTTTGTTATTCAGTTCCTGTTGCTGTAGTGCCTCTTGTAATAAAACAAAACTTTCATCCTGCTCCTGTAACTTATCAAGTAATCCTTTGATGTACATGTTTTGATCTTCACCATTGGATTGCAGTGTTGCGATAGTGATCTCAAGCTCATTTATTTGAGCCATTGAATTTGCGGAAACCTGGTTGTTTAGTGATGCTTTTCTCTGTCCCATCTGTTCCATGAGTGACTGGATTTCTGATATGGCAGTGATGTTATTTCTTCTTAAATCAGTAGGGATCTCCTGACCAGAGATTTTTTCAAGTTCATCCTGTAGTCTATTTACCATTTGTGATTGAATAGCTAATTCGTCAAGAACCAGAGTGAGATTCATTGAGTTGATGGACTGGACTGTTTTGGAATGATTGATCTTTTCTTCGGTTATTTCGATCTGTTCAGTATAAGAAGCAATGACCTGATTTTTTTCGTCGAGGGTTTGCGATGCGGCCTGTAATTGCTCATTACGTCGCGAAAGCTGTTCCTGGGTAAGGGTAAGCTGGTGAAGAACTTTGTTGTTTTTATCTTTGGCAGCATCTAGTACCTGTTGCTGTTTACCGTGATCATTTTGAAGTTGGGTAATTGTTGCTACATGTTCGCGTGCAAGTTGTTTTTGTGCTTGAATTTTTTCTTGATGTTCCTGAAGTGTATTCTGAAAAGATTCTATCTGTTTTTGGAAACCATCCCTTTCATTTTCGACTGTAGCAATAGCTTGTTCAAGTTCAGGAATTTGCAGGTTTATCTTTTTAGCATTTGCAGCATCTTCAGCTGTTTTTTTGAGGGTTTGTTGAATGGTACCCACTAAAAGATTTTGTTCTACTGTGTTTTTTTCAATTTCCTTTATATCTAAAGAGAGTTGAGCACTTTTTTGCATGGAAAAAATCAGAAACATGGAAATTATAGATATTGCAAGAACACTGCCGAAAACTAGTTTTGATGTGGTACCCATGGCTCTTCCCCGATAAATGATGAATAATTAAATAGTGATGGCATCATGAAAACTCATATTAACGAATCCAGAATGACGACAGTACGGCCTCATTATGGATTCGTATATTAAATATGTTTTGAACAATACCCTCTGGCCTAATCAATTGCAAGTTCCCTGAAAAAAAATCATGCACACAATCTCAATTGGAAACGTGGGGAGTGCCAAGAACTTTAGCGGAAATTGTTTCTTTAATAGTATCTGTTGGCTCAGGAGAAGCCCAATGTATAAAGGATTCGGTTACTCTCATGAAATCACCATTGTCCTCTTTACATTTACGACAGATACTCTCTGATTGATCTCGGTAAATGATAATCTTTGATGCAGGTTCCCCATCTATTTTAACCGCCGCCATTTTTTTACAGCCGCATTGCAATCTGACAATGACAACCCCAATTCCATCTGGACTCCCTTCAAGGATACCTGCAATCATTGCTTCTTCATTTTTTCGAGCTACCAGAGCTGTCTTTTGTGTTTTTTTTTGTACTTTTTTTCCCTTTACCATTGTTGGCGCTCTCTTTTGTTTTGAATTAGGAGTACAGAGGTAATGTGCTATTCTGCGAGTATCAGAAAATTTGTGGTTATACTGAAGTTACGAGAACAATAGTATAAGACGTGTCCTGTGTATGTGGTCAATACTATTCAAGGCACCTTAATGGTAAATATTGATCCTATCAACATATCTTTGTTTGATTTGGTATGAATCCAAGGAAATATTTACAATTCAGTGGTCTGGGCTGTTTTGAACCCAACCCGAATATTTACAATTCAGGTATGGATGAACTGTTTTGTAAGTTTTTTTTGAACCAATTAATTTGGGTATATACCATATTGGGCTGAATTTATGCTTGACAAAAAGCAGGTGGTGAATTACTTGGTCTTATCGAAGAAACAAATATTCCAATATACTATTTTTGCTTATGGAAGCTGAAACAGATACAATGGGTATATTTTTTATTATTATTTTTTTTAGGAGGTTGTTATGGCTTGGGAAGTAATTGTAGATAAAGATAAATGTTCTGGTGATGAAGAATGTGTTAACGCTTGTCCTGCTCAAGTTTTTGAGATGGCAGACGGAAAAGCCGATGTAGTTGAAGAAGACGAATGTCTTGGTTGTGAGACTTGTATTGAGGTTTGTCCTGAAGGCGCTATCACCGTAACTGAAGTCTAATTTACTTAGGAATCAGTTTAGTGCGAGCCCATTCTCCCTAGGGAGGATGGGCTTCTCTTATTTATAGGGAGTATAGTTTCTAATGACTGGAAAGCTTTCCCGGTTAAATCCGAATGCACCTCGTTCAGTTCATTTGTTTGTTGCAGCATCCCTCTGGACTATTGTTGGTTGTATGCTGATAAGCCGTGGTACTGTATGGCTTAATGGCATTGATCGCTTATGGATTCTTTTTCCTGCTCTTGCTATTGGAACTGCTAAATCTTTATTTATGCTTGATAAATCAGGAAAAAAAAGCATTGCTCGGATTATTGAGACTCGGGATGGAAGATGTTTAGGAGGTGTTTATTCTGTTAAAACATGGTTGCTTGTTCTATTAATGATGGCTACTGGATGTCTTTTGCGTAATTCTTCTCTTCCTAGTGAATTTTTAGGTCTTTTTTACGTTTCCATCGGATGGGGCTTGTTATTTTCAAGTAGAAATGCTTGGATTGCATGGAATAAAGAACGAACAGCC
>JAOZTO010000121.1:3738-7277 GCA_029942265.1 Desulfocapsa sp. | reverse complement strand
AATTTTCAATTTACCTCGACATCGAACAAAAATGCTATTAAATCAACGGACTCATAAATGCCTTCCACTACTCCTGCTAAAATACTACGAAACTTTCTTTTTCCTGCACTCAGCAAATCATTCTTTATCCGTTTGATTATTTTGAGTTTGAGTTGCTATCTGATCTTTTCATACGTGCTTATTCCCCTTCGCATCCAGGGACACAGTATGGAACCCACATACAAAAATGGCTCCTACGCATTTTGCTGGCGATTAAAATACCTCTATACACAAGTCGAACAGTTTGATATCGTTACTGTGCGTTTTGCCGGAAAAAGCACTATGCTACTCAAACGTGTGCTCGAACAGTTTGATATCGTTACTGTGCGTTTTGCCGGAAAAAGCACTATGCTACTCAAACGTGTGCTTGCACTTCCAGGAGATACGCTTGAATTTCGAGAAGGCTTGCTGTATATCAATGATAAACAAGTTGACGAACCCTACATCAAATACCATTCCCCCTGGAGCCTTTCGCCGCGCCTGATCAAACCTGGTTATGCCTATGTTGTTGGCGATAATCGAGGGACAGATATGTCGCGCCATCACTTTGGACAGGTGAACATGGATCGTATTATTGGTAGTGTTGTTTTATAATCATTCGAGGTAATCATTCGAGGTAACAAATTAAAATGAATACAACAATACGAATATTTCTGTTGCTGTTACTCACAGCAACCGCCGCATATATTTTTCTGCCAAACGATGAAAAAGCCATACGCAACAATCTGGATTCACTGGCTGAATATTGTTCATCACCAGAAAATGAAACCGCCATTCCTGCCTTGAAAAAAATTGCCCTTGCTGGAAGACTCTTCAACTATCCCTGTACTATTCATATTGAATCACAGGATATTGATCGTACTTTCAATAAGAAAGAGCTTAGTGACCACATTTTAATGCTCAAAAAAACCACTTTAAACACTCATTTTTCATTCCATGATACGGCTATAAACTTTCCTCTTGATACACAGGCTGAGATCATAACAACATTACGCCTGGACGGAAAAACCAAAGATAGCCGCTACATCGATGCATATGAAATACGTATCGAAGCCATCAAAAGTGATGGCGACTGGCTTTTTTCCAAGGTCACCGTTGTGGATTTTATTGAACAATAACGTAACTATATCAACATATAGGATTTTATATGTCAGCTTCTTTGAACAAGCAACTCGGAACCACTAAAATAGTATGGAATCTTGATGCCCTTTACGACTCCTTACAGGATGAACTCCTCCTTGACGATCTTGATCTCTGTAAACAGGAAGCTGAAATGCTCAGAGAAAACTGTCAGGGAAAAATGGCAGAGCTTGAACCTGCATTTTTTGCACGATCATTAAAACGTCTTGAACGAATCCAAGTAAACCTTGGTCGCATTGACACATACGGCTTTCTCAACTTTGTGACCCAGGTTAAAAATGATTCAGCCGGAGCTTTCCTGCAAAAAGCCAAAGAAGATGCCAGTCAAATCAACCGTGAACTGGTTTTCTTTGACCTTGAATGGGCCAATATGGATCAGCAAGCCGCCGATACACTTCTTGCAGCTGATGAACTTGCACCATATCGCCATTATCTCCTAAATTTGCGTAAATATGCTGATCACCTCCTCTCACACGCTGAAGAATCGATCCTTGTTGAGTTCTCTCCCGTTGGGAATGAGTCATGGCTTACCTTGTTTGAGAAGCTCATGGGAAATCTTGAGTTTGGCGAGAGCAAAAGAAGTGAAGAAGAGGTGCTATCTGATCTCTATGCAGTTGATCGCGACCAGCGCCACAAAGCCGCTCTTGAGCTTACAGAAGGCCTGCAAAGTCAGTTACACATCCTCAGCCATATTTTCAATACAATCCTTGCTGAGAAGATGATAAATGATCGTTTACGGCAGTATCCAACATGGATCAGTGCCCGTAATCTGTCCAATGAACTCAGCAGTCAAACCGTTGAAGCTCTGATCGACACCACCATATCCCGTTATGACATAGTACAGCGCTACTACACTCTCAAAAAAGAGATGCTTGGACTTGATGTACTCCAGGATTATGACCGTTATGCTCCACTTCCACATCTGCCGGATCAATTAATTTCATGGGAAGAATGTCAACAGATGGTACTGGATGGGTTCCGATCTTTTTCACCGAAAATGGCAGATATCGCCACTCTCTTTTTTGATCAAAAATGGATTCACGCACCACTACTCGAAGGAAAACGAGGTGGTGCATTTGCACATCCTGCCGTTCCAGATGCCAATCCTTATATTCTGGTCAACTATACCGGCACTCTTCGTGATGTTTCCACAGTAGCTCATGAACTTGGTCATGGAATTCACCAATATCTTGCAAAAGAACAGGGATACTTTAATAGCGATACGCCACTTGTCCTTGCTGAAACTGCATCTGTCTTTGCCGAACTGTTGATATTCCGTAAACAACTGGAAAATATCGACAATCCAATGGAGAAAAAAGCATTTATCTGTCAAAAACTGGAATCAATATTTGCCACAGTTTTCAGACAGATCTCCATGAACCGTTTTGAAGAACTGATCCACACACAACGCAGAGATACAGGTGAACTAGCAACAGAAGTTCTCTCAGATTTGTGGATGACCAGCCAAAAAGCAATGTTTGGAGATGCGGTAAACCTCGGCGATCATTACCGATTGTGGTGGTCGTATATTCCCCATTTTCTTCACACGCCGGGCTATGTCTATTCGTATGCTTTTGGTGAATTGCTGGTGCTGTCACTCTATGGAATCTACGAAAAAGAAGGTGCTGATTTTATACCAAAATATTTACATCTTTTATCTGAGGGTGGTAGCAAATCGCCCTATGAATTACTGAAACCTTTCAATATTGACCTCAACGATTCTTCCTTCTGGAAAAATGGCTTGGATGTCATAGAAAATATGCTGAAGGATATGGAAAATGCCTAAAGACAAAGCGGTAAACAGTGTGATTGGAGAACGTCTGGTGGAGGTAGTAAAGCAACCAGTGGATTCCCAATCTCAGGAAAGCTTTGCACGAGCAATGGAACTGACTAAAGCCTATGCCAGCTCCGGATCTGCCACCCATTTTAGTGCTGTCGCCAGACTCTTTTATGATCTTTTTGAGATGTTTGAAACAGGGAATGATCCGCGTCTGAAATGATCAGTGAGATGGTCTGCGGCGCAGGTATTTCATTAAAGATTTCAAATCGTGACAGGAATGTATTATTTTCTTAATATATTGTATATTTTTCTTGATGCTATCCAGGTATAGGTTTTTATCTATGCCGAATCGTTCACGAAAATGAACGCGCATAAATTGGCTCAAATCTCCAAAGCTATGCGCCTGTCGTCCAGTCACCACATCACTATAAAATTCAGGTGTTCTCCGCATAAACTCCACCGCTGAATCATATTGTGCAATTCCTCCTTCCAGATGTTCGTCAAAGAGTGCTGGTAACCGTTCCAGATAACACCTGTCCGCCATTTGAGCAAGCATATCAGCAGAACCAACAGAAAACGC
>JAOZTO010000121.1:0-3638 GCA_029942265.1 Desulfocapsa sp. | reverse complement strand
TGTTGAGCATGTTCAGTATGTTTAAGCAATAACCCGCAATCGTGAAAATAGGCACTATACAGCGCCTTTTTAAGCGTTTCCTCAGATAGTGGAAAACCATCACAGGAAAGCCCGTGCAGAAGACGTACAGTCGCTAACACAACACCATAGGTGTGATCAAGATCATGATATTTGGTGTCGCTTGGCCTGTAATCAGAATGATTTCCAGCAAAAACATGGCCGATATCCCGATGAACCTCCCTTAGGGGCTCTAGGTGAATATCCGGTTCCATCAGTTTCAACACTGCCAGGATCTCATCAAGCGGATCCTCAGTGTAGCCGGACTCAAGCATTTTTGCTAATAAACGATAATTATCCATTTTTTTCGTCCCCGTTCCCTATACGGAAATCACTCAAAATAGATGCATTTCTGCGCACAGTAGGCAGCTGCTTCTTCCACATTTTCAGTCACTTCTGCATCAGAGCTGATCAGAACTGCCTTTTCCCCATCGTCCAGGGCAAAAATATCCGGGCAAATCTCCACACAAGAACCACACCCATTACACTCATAATAATCAATCTGTATTGATTTTGCCACTGCTCCCACTATCTTTCCAAGGCACTTTTGGTGAAATTTCTATCAGGTTCCACAGGATACTTTCCATCGAAACATGCTAGACAAAAGTGGTCAGCCGGAAGACCTGTGGCTTCAACCAGACCTTCAGTACTCAGATAGTGCAGAGAATCCAGCCCCAGGCAGTCAGCTGTTTCAGGTACAGAATATTTTGCAGCAATTAATTGATCCGATGAAGGAAAATCAATACCATAATAACAGGCATGACGGGTTGGCGGACAACTGACCATCATATGAACCTCTTTGGCTCCAGCTTCGCGAAGTGCCTTAACCCGACTCCGTCCTGTGGTTCCACGAATAATAGAATCTTCAACGATGATTACCCGCTTTCCTTTAAGTAATGATCGTACAGGGTTGAGTTTAACCCGTACATTAAAATCACGCATGGATTGGGTGGGTTGAATAAAGGTTCTTCCTACGTAGTGATTTCGAATCATCCCCATCTCAAGTGGAATACCGGATGCTCTTGAGAAACCAATGGCTGCGTAATTTCCGGAATCTGGAAAAGGCATGACAAAATCACCTTCCACACCAGCTTCTCGTGCCATAATTGCACCCATTCGTTTACGTGATTCATACACATTAATGCCAAAAATATCCGAATCAGGACGTGCAAAATAGACATGCTCAAAAATACAGAAACTGGTTTGTTGTTTAGGCCATGGAAAAATAGAACGTATTTCTTCTTTGTTGATTATAAGAACTTCACCTGGTTCAACATCTCGCACATATTCGGCCTCCACAAGATCAAGTGCGCATGTTTCAGATGCGACAATCCATGCACCGTTAGTCAGTTTCCCAAGACAAAGTGGTCTAAAGCCACCGGGATCACGAACAGCTATCAGCGTATCTTCTGTCATTAGCAGAATCGAGTATGCCCCTTTCAAACAGGAAAAGGATTCAACAATCGCCCTGTCTAAACCGAGATGAGTAGTACGAGCCATCAGATGAAGAACAACTTCACTATCCATGGACGTTTGAAAGATAGATCCTTTATCTTCAAGATCCTGACGCAACTCCATGGAGTTCACCAGGTTTCCATTATGAGCCACAGCCAGAGTACACCCCTTATGAGTAACCATTAGAGGCTGAGAATTCGTGACATTGGATGCACCTGTGGTGGAATAACGCACATGCCCCATGGCCATGGAACCCGGTAATCCGAGTAGAATATCCTCAGAAAAAATTTCAGGGACAAGTCCCATGGCTTTATGAATAGAAACATTGCCATCATCTGATGCTACAATACCAGCACTTTCCTGTCCTCTGTGTTGTAGAGCATATAACCCAAAGTAGGTTAGCTTGGCAGCATCCTCATGACCAAATATACCACAGACACCACATTCATGCTTGGGACGCCTGTGTTTCACATTTTCCTCAACCTGCACAATGTCAGACATTACACGTATCCTTATGATTAACTAAAAGGGGAAAGGCACAAAGAAAACGATTATCTTTGTGCCTTTTATAAAAACCTGATACAAAGACTTATTATAAGTTTTAATGAAATTCAACAATAAACGCCATTGATTATTATTTTATTTTCGTATCGACTCGGTCGAAGATCATATAATAGCATGTGATGGCTTTGTAAAACTCTTCATCTTTTCAACAAACAAATGATAAAACTTACATCAACTGTAAAATCAGCAGGTTGAGCCGCAAAACTTGGCCCAGGGGACCTGAGCCAAATACTTGCCGGTATTACCTTGCCCAAAGATGATCGATTAATCGTCGGGGCTGAAACCTGTGACGATGCGGGAGTGTATCGTTTAAATGACGATACAGCTATCATCCAAACACTCGACTTTTTTACTCCAATCGTCGATGATCCGTATAATTTTGGCCAAATTACAGCTGCTAATGCATTGAGTGATGTGTATGCAATGGGTGGAACCCCACTCCTGGCCATGAACATTCTTGCCTGTCCCATCGCAACCATGCCGGCAGCTGTCATTCGTAAGGTGATCCAAGGCGGTTTGTCCAAAGTAGAGGAAGCCGGAGCACTTCTTGTTGGCGGTCACTCCATAGAGGACAACGAGCTGAAATATGGCCTTTCTGTAACAGGTTTGGTACATCCTGAACGAGTTCTTCTGAACAGTGGCGCAAAACCTGGGGATCGATTAATTCTTACAAAGCCACTTGGTACCGGCATCCTTGCCACGGCAATCAAAGGCAGTCTTGCAGGTACTGACGTCGAACAGCAAATCACTCATATAATGGCGACCCTAAACCGAATACCAGCTGATGCAATGAGAACCGTACAAGACAGTGGTTATACAGTCCATGCCTGTACCGACATTACCGGCTTTGGTCTTCTCGGGCACCTTCATGAAATGGCGACAGCATCCAAGGTTTGCGTAAAACTCTCAAGAAAGAACATCCCAATCATCTCAGGATGCATTGATTTTATCAATATGGGCATTATACCAAAAGGAGCTTATACCAATCGTAGTTTTTATTCGAAATTCCTACATACAAGTACTGATGGCAATGACGATTCCATGGAAATAGCCATAAGCGATCCTCAAACATCGGGTGGTCTTCTTATTGCCGCCCCTGCGGATGCCTGTGACAGGATACTGAAAATAATTGACGAGTCGGACT
Source organism: Desulfocapsa sp. (assembly GCA_029942265.1). Classification (GTDB taxonomy): domain Bacteria; phylum Desulfobacterota; class Desulfobulbia; order Desulfobulbales; family Desulfocapsaceae; genus Desulfocapsa. Next base: position 418 of record JAOZTO010000121.1, on the reverse strand, counting down.
ACCCCTTTTCATGTAAGGATATTGGTGGTGTTATTGATGGTGAAAGTGGAATGATATACCTGGAAGAGTAAGTCAGGATTGATGGATTCGTAAAAACTCCTCATCTTCTTCGTTACTGCAAATTTCGTATCATTCCAACGTACCCTAGTACGCCAAAATGACACGAAATTTCCGTGCCTCGAATATGAAGCTTTTTACAAATCCATCCAAAAATCAGGCTTTTTACGAGTATGTCAGGATTGATTCGTAAAAACATCATCTGCATGTGTTACAATGTTCTTGCCATTTTCCTTTGAATAATAAAGTGCTTTATCAGCCCTTTCAATAAGCTGTTTTTTGGTGGAAACATAATCCCCCATAGAAGCTACACCAAAACTTACTGTTACATAGTCAGATATAGAGCTATCACGATGAGGAA
>JAOZTO010000120.1:879-7294 GCA_029942265.1 Desulfocapsa sp. | reverse complement strand
TGGCCCAACGATTGGTGCGAAAATTATGTCGGGAGTGTATGGTGGAAGGTGAACCACTACCTGTTTTTCAGAAAATCGGTGTCGAAATTGCCGATAAATATTTGCCAGATACGCTCCCTGCCTGGAAAACAGCGGATGGATGTCCTTCTTGTCAGGGGACAGGCTATAAAGGGCGTGTGGGAATATATGAGATAATACCTGTAACAAATGAAATGCAAGAACGTATCATCCAAGGCTGTCAGGCATCAGAAATGTTGGAACTAGCAGGGAAACAGGGAGCAAGAACGATGCGTGAAGATGGTATTCTCAAGGCATTTCAAGGGATTACTTCAATCGATGAAGTTCTCAGAGTTACTACGGAGTAGCGCAGATGCAACAATTTACCTATAAAGCCATAGACACAGATAACCGGATTGTTACGGGGGTGTTCGATGGCGAAAATGAAAAATCTGCGGTGCGAAAACTGCGAAAACAGGGATTGAATGTTCTTGCACTGAACAAAACAACTAAAAACATTTCCAAACAGAAAAAAGTTAATAAAAAGCCTTCTCAAAAAGAGTTGTTAATTGTCATGCATCAGCTGGCTACTTTGTTGAAATCCGGCCTTACCCTCGAAGACGCCACGTCATCGGTTGCAGATTTTAACAATAATATGTTTATAGCAGAGAGTTTCAATTCTATTCGATCATCCATCAGACAAGGCGTTAGTTTTTCGCAGTCATTTCGTGATTGTAAGATAGAGCTTCCCTTGTATTTCTACCCCTTGCTGGAATCTGGTGAACTCACGGGGCATCTTGCCTCATCACTTCGTGACGGAGTGCGACAGTGGAAAGAGGAACAGAAAATCACAAGTGAGATGCGTCATGCCCTGACCTATCCATTTATTCTTATACTCACAGGCTTTATTTCTGTTATGCTGATTTTTGCAACAGTTGTTCCAAAATTTTCAAATTTACTGGCAAAGGGAAATGCTGACATTCCCTTTCTTGCTGTGCTTGTGCTCGGTGTCGGAAATTTCGTCAACGAAAATTTTTTATTCTTTGCTGTCGGTATAGGAGGGGCAATTGTTATAGGCATTTATTTGGCAAAAGATAAAAAAAACAGAGATTATGTGCAAAATATTCTGGCTCAACTTCCCGTTACCAAAGATCTCCTGCTCGAAACAGTACTGTGTCAATGGGCTTCCATGTTGTCTACCCTGCTTGGTAATAAGGTAACGCTTGATAAAGCGCTTGAATTTTCAGAACAATGTATTAACATCAACGTGATAAGTGCTCCGATGAGACAGGTTTCAAGAGGGGTACGTGGCGGCAATACATTGTCAGAAAGTCTGCGTGATGCCAATCTTGTTGATACTACCGGGTTTAATTTGATCCGGGTGGGAGAACAGTCGGGAAATTTAGCGGATATGCTGCGATCTTTTGCAGATATTCTCTCGGAGTCGAGTCAGAATAGGACAAAACAGTTTCTTGCTCTTATTGAACCCATAGCTATTCTTGCCATCGGTGCGACAGTTGGTGTTATTATGGCAGGTATTATTCTAGCAATTACCAGCGTTAACGATATAGCAATTTGGATCAGACCTCGTAAATATGGTACGTTGTCGTCATGTCAATCTATGTAATTTAAGCAACATACAGCAAAGATGGGCAGTTGTCGGTCTGAGTTGTCAGTTATCAGTGTGCAGTTATCAGTTACTGCCCACTGATAACTCGACCAAGAGTATATTTGAAGTAAAGTGTCCAAAAAACAGCATCAAAGTTACCTATGATTTACGATGTCTGTAGTAAAAAAATCCATATATAAGGTGTGAATAAAATAATGAAACAGAAGAAAAAAAATATATCCAATGAAGGGTTCACTTTGCTGGAAATGCTTGTAGTGCTGGTTATTATTGGTATGTTAGCAGGATTGGTTGGCCCGAGAATGTTTGGTAAGGTTGATGAATCTAAAGTGAAAACTGCCAAAACACAGGTAAAGATGATCAGGGGAAGTCTTGAAACCATGAGGTTGGATACCAATCGCTTTCCAACCCAGGCGGAAGGGCTTGATATCCTGTATCACCGGCCATCGGACGCAGGAATGGCCAGATTCTGGAAAGGCCCATATCTTGACGAAGAAGTTCCGCTTGACCCCTGGGGAAATAAATATCAATATACTGTTCCAGGTAAAGATGGCTTGCCATTTGCATTGTATTCATTTGGGGCAGATGGTGCTTTAGGTGGTGAAGGCTTCAATCAGGATCAAGGGTATTTGCCTCCTGGAACGAAGTGAACAGTAAAAACCAGGAAGCATTTACCCTGCTTGAGGTTATTATTGTCATGGTTATTCTAGGATTTATTGCAGGGCTGGCTCTACCACGTCTTGAAAATATCTACTCAAGTTTTCAGCTATCCATGCAGAGAAGTGAAGTGTTACGCTGTATTGCTGATTTAGGCTATCAGGCATGGACTGCTCAGCAGGAACTCACCCTCACTCAGTTTCCACAATCAGCCGAGACAGATTCGCCACAGGCGGCTGGAGCTAATTCTCTAACCAGTAAAAACCTACCATTCCCCACAGGATGGAGTGTGGTCGCGGATGTACCTATACATTATCAAAGAAACGGTATCTGTTCCGGTGGAAAGATATCGATTGCTTTTGATAATATTGCCAATGAGTATTACCTCACCCCTCCTTTTTGCATTCCAGAATAAATTGACTACCACTAGCAAAAATCCATTTCATTTAATCACAGGTTTTACCCTGTTAGAGGTTATTGTTGCCCTTACAATTTTTGCAACGGTGGGGCTGGCAGCGTTTAGCTGGCTGAACACATCCTTTATAAGCCTGAACCGTATTTCCCAATCTTCTGTACGAACAGAAATGCTTATCAACGGGCTTGAATTGTTACGTCACCTGAACCCGTCGTTAGAGCCAGATGGAGATTTTGAAACAGAAGATATTATTTTAACCTGGCAAAGTAAAGAGCAGCTAGGTCCAACAATTCACAAAAAAGGCCTCTATATCGTCGGAGTGTATGACGTTACTGCAACAATGGAACAGCTCGAAACAGGCAGCAAAATTGAGTTTTCATTCTTACAGTACGGATATAAACAGCAGGAAAAATAGAGGGGCTTAACCCTTAACCCTTCACCATTTACCATTACCCATACCCCATGAAAAAAAAGAAAAACGGTTTCACCCTCCTAGAAGTACTCGTAGTCCTAGTACTATTATCTATGGTGACAGCCGCACTTTTTGAAGGTTTATCCTTTACCATGCGTGTGCGAAATGGAATTTTTTCTCAGATCGATCAGCAACGTATCGGGGTGTTGCAATCGCACTGGATACGATCGGTCATTGCTGCTACAATCCCCTTAACTGAGCCAAGAGAAGGAGAGTTTCTAGGGAAAAAAGATACTATAACAGGGGCTTCAACTAACACTTTAGGTGGGGTTCCAGGGGCGCCGGGGCGTTACACATTAACCCTGGAAAATAAAGACAATGTCCTTAAACTGAACTACACTGATCAGTATGGGGCAAAGTATACTCTTGGCACCTGGGAAGGAGCAGATGGAAAATTTGTGTATATAGACAACTTTAAAAGATTTGATCGCTGGCCACCTCTGGCTCTGATAAAGGAATATCAACAACTACCGGAAACAATAATTCTCAGGATCGATTCGGTCAAACAAACTAAATACTGGGCAGTGAGTATTCCTGGAAGACACGAAGCAAAAAGTACCGCAGTACAGATAGGTATTTAAGGTAAAACACATTCGATGCCAAATTTAAAATCAAACGATGGCTTTATTCTTCCTGTCACCCTGTTTGTGTTAGCGGCAATCCTCATTGCCGTTGGCTGGTATGGTAGCTGGACATCTACTATGCTGAAAAAGGCTAACGAACAGGCAGATGCTGCACAATTCGAGCAGGACTGGCGATCAACCTATGCTATCCTGATGTATAATATATCACTTGGCGAGACAAGCACAAAGGGAATGCGGTTTCCACTCCCCGTCACCCGGACCATAATTGAATCTCATGGTCAAAAGGAGAGTGACACCACCGAAATCTCATTTGACGACAAGTGCTATAAAGGAATAGGTGATGTGAGGTTTTCCGTGCAGGACGAAAATGGTCTGATCGGAGTGAAAATTATGGCTTCCGAGCAACTTGGGAACCTGCTTTTTCAAATGGGTATTTCCTATGAAAAACATGGGCCGCTACTCGACAAGCTCAGGGATTACCAAGATTCCGACAGGTTACTGCGTCTGAACGGTGCCGAAGAAAGGGAATATAAAAGGGCGGGTAAAAACAGACCTGCCAACACCCCCCTTCTCAATCCTGTGGAAATATTTAACGTCCTCGGCTGGGGAGAATTAAAGGAATTGTGGGGGAATCCTGAATTTAGAAGACTTATCACAGTGAACAGCTCAGGTCCGCCGAATTTCAACACAGCACCTCCTGGGGCATTATTGACGATCCCAAGAATTAATGATACTGTGGCATCATTAATTGTAGCAGGCAGAAAAAAAAAAGGCTATATATCCCTTTCTGAATTGGAAGCATCAATCGGACAATCCACCGGACTTAACCCATTCGGTCTTTCTTTTTTTTCAAGTTACTATCAGCGCATAACTTTTTGGAACAGGAATGGCTCCCTTGTACGCGAAATAGTGATCAAACGAACCCCTATGGCAAATAAGCAAAGACCATGGTATGTAGACTATGAAATCACCGCCCCTGGAACGACTGATATTGCCTTAAAATCGTGTGAATCCCTTGAAGAAATTTTTTCAAACTAAACAATATTTACAAACAGCTTCCGAAGTGCTTGTCAGCGGACCACGCTACAGCCTTGGTCGGCAACGGTGGATATTGCCCCGCAGTCACTGTCTGTTCCATACGGTACATGCTGCTAATATTCCACCTGCAGATTTACAAAATGTCCTGGAGCTTAAAATCGGGGAATGGAGTCCTTATGCTCACACAGGTCGCTATGTCAGCAGAACAGGCGATCTGGTGAATATCTGGATCTGGGATCAGGAAAAATACCGGCAACAAGCTGAACAGATCGATGCTTTGAAAGCAGAGGTTATCCCGGAATCACTTCTGCGAAAACCGGAAAGTGACAATATCGTGTGTCTCTATGCAGCGCATATTGGTTATGAAGGGCAGATATGGGAAGATGGAATGCTTATAGCTAGTCACTGGTGGGCAGAAATTCCAGGCAGTGAACAATGGGTTCATTTTCAACTTCGAAATGACAGGGCGCCACAGGATGTCCCAGAAGCAACTGCCACAGAAACACTACGTCAGATGCCATGGGGGCGTAAACATAACAGCCTACAGTCAAATCTGCAAAACCACGAATATACCCTAGTGAAAGCTGTTGCTGTGTTGCTTTTTCTTTCCTTTGTCTGGTATGGTGCTACCACCGTTAAAATCAGTAGAGCCATTGATACGCTTCAAAAACAGATCAGCGAAACAGAACAACAAGTCAATCCCATACTTTCGAGCCGTGCCACAGTGTACACATATCTAGATAAAATTCGACAACTGCGTGGTGTGACGCTCTATCCACCGCAGCTACTGATTGTCGAACAGGTTATTACGGTCCTGCCAAAAACAAAAATACAAAAATGGGCTTATCGGCATGGTTCACTCACGGTACTGCTCAAAGGAGACAACCTTGATCCCCACACCCTTATCCAGGCACTTGAGGCACAGGGGCTCTACGAAAGCGTCACCGCCCAGCGCGGTAAGAAACAGGGGCAGCTGGAAATTCGATTACAGGTAAGCAAAATGGGAACAGTGCAATGAAAGAAGCATTGCAAAATTTCCTTACGGAAATAAAAGGCAACAACAGACTGCGCATTGGTATCTGGCTCATTCTGCTTACTGCTTTGTTCTACGGACTTTTAGCAGTCCATGAAAAAAACACGGAACTACAGCACCAGTACACTGAATACCAACAAACGATTCAACGCCTCCAAGAAGTAAACGGAGAAGAAGAATGGCATCAAAGAGCTGCGGCAACAGAAAAAGCCTACACAGACGAGCTGGCACATTTTCCAGTTATAAAAACGATGGGACTTGCAAGAGCAGGTGTAGAAAATACATTGAGTGAACTGCTTGCAAGCATCGGCATAGAAAAAAAAAGGTTGCGTATAGATCAGTTTAATGAGATAGCCGATTCTCCTGGTATCCTACAGCTCACAACAAGAATATCAGGAATGTTTGACATAGGCCAGTTCGCTCAACTGCTCTATGATCTCGAAAAACAAGAGCAGCGCAGCGAGGTAATACAGCTCACGGTTACCATCGGAAAAAGGGCCCGTTTTGAACTTATTTACGCATTTTACTTTCAATCTTCCGAGGATACAGGTAGGGCAACACTATGAATCGTTCGGGTAAATTGTATATAGTT
>JAOZTO010000120.1:0-869 GCA_029942265.1 Desulfocapsa sp. | reverse complement strand
ATAGTGCTATTGCTGATTGCTGTTCCGGCCTTATTGTATGTGGCGCCATCTGCTAGAAACACTGTAGTTGACAACGCTATGAGCCAACAGCCGGATTGGCTTCCTTCAGAGCGTATTCCCCCGGAAAATCTGGAAAAACTCAAATCTCGTCTTCTAACATCTGCTGAGCTTGGCTATATGCCGGCTACGGAAGAAAAGAGCATAGATGGAGAAAACCCAAAAGATAAACTACGTCTTTTGGGTATCTTTGCCTTTACTGATGCCTATTTTGCCATAGTCGAAAGCAACGGTAAAATGCACATCTACGAAGCAGGTGATACAATCGCAGATAAAACCGTAGTCTCCGCAGTTTCCATAAATACCATGGCTATTACGTATGCAGATAGTACTCAAAAAACATTGTTTTTATATAATGAGTCGTTGTGAAGTGCATTACTTTCGAGTAATGTTTTTCTGTTTGGCATGGAAAGCTTATTCATAAAACATTATAATTACAGTATGATAGCAGTGCTATTTGTCATAGAAAAACAGGAAGGGAACTTACTAGCGGTTTACTGCGTTAGTCCCCCCCCCCCTAGGGAATGCATATATAAATGAAACAGTCAAATACTAGCACCATGGCACACTGCGATACTCTGCACAGCCGGATAAGACCTTTTTACTTGGTAGTGTGTGGGGCGCTATTATTCCTACTCGCCGCTTGTGCACCGGATGCTTATGAAATGATGCCTGTGCTTCCCAAACCTTTGTTAGCCGTCGAGCAGGTAGAAGATAACAGACCCGAAACACTGCTCCCAGGTGGTGAACAGCCTCGCTGGGAAAAGGCTTCTGCTTCGACACTCTTTTCGGGTACGCCTACTATTGCAGCC
>JAOZTO010000119.1 GCA_029942265.1 Desulfocapsa sp. | reverse complement strand
TGAACTATATTTGTTCATATGTGAACAGGCCGGATCGAACGAAGATGGGGTGCTATCCGAATATTTATCAGTTTCTCTGTAATAACTTGGCCATATCTTTGGCAAAGTAGGTTATGATTATATCAGCGCCAGCACGTTTAATAGAAAGCAGTGTCTCAGCCATTACCTTGTCGCCATCAATCCAGCCTTTTTCTGCGGCAGCTTTTATCATGGCGTATTCTCCGCTTACATGATAGGCGGCAATGGGAAGATCAAATTCATCTTTTAAACGACTTATAACGTCCAAATATGCAACAGCAGGTTTGACCATTATAATATCAGCACCTTCATCTATATCAAGGGTGGCTTCACGCAGCGCTTCGCGTACATTTGCTGGATCCATCTGGTAACTTCTGCGATCTCCAAATTGTGGGGCACAATCAGCAGCATCACGGAAAGGGCCATAAAAGGCGGATGCATATTTTACGGCATAAGACATAATTGGTATCATTTCAAAGTTGTGTTCATCAAGTGTTGCACGAATTTCAGAAACCCGTCCATCCATCATATCAGATGGAGCAACCATATCGGCACCTGCTTGGGCATGGGATAGAGCAGTTTTGGCAAGAATTTCAATGGTTGCATCATTATCCACTGTTTCACCAATCAGGCATCCGCAATGTCCATGATCTGTGTATTCACAGAGACAGACATCAGTAATAATGTTTAGTTCCGGGGCTTTGTTTTTTAATTCTGAAATACCACGTTGGATAATGCCATCTTTTGCATGTGCGCCACTTCCCATGGCATCTTTGGTTTCAGGCAGGCCAAAGAGTATCATAGAGTTTACCCCAAGATCCATACATTCTGTTGCTTCTTTTTTGAGCTGGTCAACACTTAGTCGAAAAACACCTGGCATTGAGGAAATTTCTTCCCGTTTATTTTTTCCTGGTGCAATAAAAACAGGATAAACAAATTGTGAAGGGGAAAGATGGGTTTCGCGAATCAACGCACGCATTGATTCATTTTTACGAAGACGACGAGGACGATACTCAGGAAAGACCATGTGATACTCCTAATGTGTGATTTCGAGTGATTTTAGTTTTTTATGTAAGTGGCTTCGTTCCATGCCAACCTGCTCGGCAGTTTGTGAAACATTGCCTCTATTTCCGGTGAGTTTTTGTTGCAGATACGCTTTTTCGAATTGTTTTTTTGCCTCTTTAAAGGTTGGTTCTTCATAAGGGCGCAGAACGTCTTGCTGATCAGAACTACTGTTCGATTTAGATCCGGGATTAAGGAAAAGAGCGACATCTTTACCGCTAATAGTGTCAGATGTACACATTATAACCATCCGTTCAATAAAATTTCTTAGTTCTCTAACGTTTCCAGGCCAGGAGTGTTGGCTCATAAGATGAAGTGCATCAGCAGAAAATGTTTTCCCACCAATTCCACGTTTGATGATTCCTTTCATAAGATCATCAACCAGTGCTTCAATATCTTCTAAACGATCGCAAAGACTAGGAACTGAAATAGGGACAACATTAAGTCGCCAGAACAGGTCAGCACGAAAATTGCCCTGTTTGATTTCTTCCTCAAGATTTTTGTTGGTAGCTGCTAGAACACGAACAGTAACAGAGATAGTTTTGTGACCACCAACACGTTCAAATTTTTGTTCTTGGAGGATACGCAATATTTTTGCTTGGGTTTTAAGGCTCATATCGCCTATTTCATCGAGAAACAGAATGCCCCCATCAGCTTGATCAAATTTCCCACGTTTGGAATTATATGCGCCTGTAAAGGAACCTTTTTCATGTCCAAACAGTTCCGACTCAATAAGTTCATCAGGAATTGCTGCACAGTTCACTTCAATCATAGGCTGTGCAGCCATATTGGAGAGGCGATGTATGGATTGTGCGACAAGCTCTTTTCCAGTCCCATGTTCACCCCGTATTAAAACCCAGGCATCTGTTGGCGCAACCCTTTGTATTTGTTCGCGTAAGTCATTAATTATGGGTGATTCGCCCGTGAGTTGTACGGCAGTTGCGGTTTTGGCACGAAGGATTGCATTTTCTTTTTCAAGTTGTGCAAAACGTAATCCATTGGATATGGCAAGGATGATTTTATCGTATGAGAGTGGCTTTTCAACAAAATCAAATGCACCTTTACGAGTAGCCTGAACAGCAGTTTCTATAGTACCGTGGCCTGAAATCATTATAACAGGCAGTGATGGATATTTTTTCTTGATTTTCACTAATGCGGTGAGGCCATCCATATTGTCCCCAAGCCAGATATCAAGCAGAACGAGATCAATAGTATGTTCTTCCAGAAGAGTTATTCCCAGTTCAGCAGATTCTGCACTGATTGCAGAAAAACCTTCGTCCCCAAGAATATCTGAAAGGGTTTCACGAATTGGCGCTTCGTCGTCGATGATGAGGATATTCTTTGGCATGATATTTTTATTTTGAATAAGTTCTTATGATGTTTTTTTGTAACTATTCAGCAGTGGCAATTCAATCGTAAATGTTGCGCCGTGGGGCATCTTATTTTGAACACGAATATACCCGTTATGATCGGCGATGATGGTGGACACAATAGCAAGCCCTAATCCTGTGCCGGTCTTCTTCGTTGAAAAGTATGGCTCAAAGAGTTTTACTTTTTCATCATCTGCGATCCCAGGCCCTGAATCAGATACCTGTATAAAGAGGTTTTCCTCTTCTTCGTCGAGTTTGAAAGAAATATCTATTGTACCGCCCTTGGGCAAAACTGCAACTGCATTGTCAAAGAGATTGATAAAACAGCGTTTAATCTGCTCGATATCAAAACTAAATGTAGGAACAGAGGGCGATTCGACAGTAAATGATATTTCTGGATGCGCCTGTCTGTAAAGAAATAGAGTTTCGTCCATCATTTCGGTGATATTTGCGTTTGCCCGATTGATTTTCGGCATCCTTGCAAATTGCGAAAATTCATTAACAAGCACTTTTATTTCATCTACCTGTTTAATGATAGTATTGGTACATTGATCAAATATGGAGTTTTCCTGCTCTATTATTTCCGGATATCGCCTTCGGAGACGTTGTGCAGAAAGTTGAATTGGCGTTAGCGGGTTTTTTATTTCATGGGCGATACGTCTGGCAACTTCGCGCCAGGCTGCCATTCTCTGCATCTTTTCAAGCTCTGTTAGATTAGCAAAAACAAGAACAAAGCCTAAGGATTTACCCACTTCATTTTCAAGCCGTGTGAAGGTGACCATTAATGAAAAATTTTGTCGTAATACAGAAATCTTGAGGGGACGACGAACCGATTGTTTACCGGTAATAGAGAGCTCACGGATGAAATCTTCAATGATAATTGAATGTTCAGGTGCAAGGACATCTGAAAAAGAGCTGCCCAGAAAGTACTCTTTGCCTATGTTGAGAAGTTTTTCTGCAAATCGATTGATGGTTGTAATAGTGCCTTCGTCATTTAGTGAGATAACACCAGCTTCAACGTTTTGTAGGATGATTTCAGTGTAGCGTCGTCTATCGTCTGATTCTCTGGAATTTTGTTGTAATGCGTGGTGAGCAACGGCTAATTTAGAATTACTGGATTTAAGATTGCTTGTCATTGTGTTAAACGAGTCGACAAGCAGCCCCATCTCATCATTTGATTCTTTTTCAAGAACAAAATCAAGATCACCGTCTGCTACTCGTCTGGTGGCCATAGCGACTTTATCAAGTGGTTCCGTGATACTTCGCGCAATATAGAGGCCAAACCAGATAGCAGAAAAAACAATAAGCAGCGTTACAATGAGAAGAATAATAAGCAACCAGAATTTAAAAGGTTTTTTCAGGTAATTTAACTGTCTGTAGTCTTCAATTCCTTTGGAAATGTTGTCTAATTGTTTTTTTTGTTCCTTTTTGATGAGGAGGGTCGTAACCAGATATACTTCTTTTGTCGGATCCCAACCAAGCTGGATAGCATTGACACGACGAATGAGTTCTCCGCTGTTTTGCTCTTGAATAACGATTTCAGGTTTCTTGTTCTGCTGAACTGAGTCGAGGGTAGATAGCGGAATATTGGGGAGTTTTTGGTTACTCAAAGGAGGAGAAGAAACTGAGAAGTAGTTATTTCTTTGATCTGTGATAAGGGTAAAACAGAGTCCGTTTTTACTGTTATAGGCTTTGGAAATAGCAGAGAGATTATTTTTGAGACCGTCTGGACCTGGATTTGTTTTGTTAAAAAAAACAATATTACGCTCAACTGTTTCTCCTAGAAGATCAACTTCTGTTTTGGTTTCCTGGATATATGATTTTGCAAGATCTAGAGAGTTTTGTAGTGAGATCTCAATGTTGGAATTGAACCAGTAGTCCATACTCGTTGAGATAAATTGAAGGGAGATGAAAAAAAGAAGAATGGTGGGAATAAGCGAAAGTGAAATAAAAGAGATAACAAGTTTACTTTTGAGTTTTGATCCAGCAATGTTTTGTCTGCTTTCAAAAAAAAGCTCAGCAAGACTACGAAGCACAAGAAAAAGAATGAGAAGTACAAAAAGCACATTGAGGTTTATAACCCCAAAAATAAGAATATCACTTGATATCGGGAGCGTGAAATCAGCTTTGAGTAAAGAACTTTCCAGCCATATAAAAAGTGGAATAAAACAGAGACAGATAAGAATAACCCGCCTGATAAGGCGCTTTTTCTTTTTTCGTTGTCGTTGGCTGAGCTGTGACTTAGTTGGTTCCAGCAGTGGAGCTTGTTTTTCTGGAGTGCTTGTGTCCATGCCGGTTAGTAGGTGAACTCTATGGTTATCCAGTCAGTTTCAAGGTTTAACATGGATATAAAGGGGACAATATAATGAAGGTTCATTGGCAGAGTCTTCTGGAATAATTCAGCTTTTAATCGTATTTCGTATGCATTGTCCGCCTGTAATTCAGTAAGCTCAATGACCTTTAAGCCGTTTATTTCATTCATTACAGTCATTGCTTCATCAAGATTTGCGTAAGTGAATGTTCTGTTCTTCTGCTCTTCCAGTTCAAGCTGGTAGTGTTCCTTTAAGGTGTCATATTTCAACGTGTGGGTGAATTCCAGCTCAACCAATTCTTCGTCCATCCAGTTGTTTCTGGTATGGGACAACTCAACGAAAAAGGTGAATCGCATGGGAATGCCACTGTGAAGTGCCTGCTCAAGTTCTTTGTGTTTGGTATTGCTAACAACACCGAAGAGTAATAGGTGGCTGCTTGACGTGGTAATAGTGATGTCCCTGAATTGAACATCCTGCTCCGATTTAGCAAAAGAAGCTCCTGCAGGAAAGAGTATCAGGGAGAAAAGGAGCATTTTGAGAATAGGATGAATCATAATAATAAAAAATAAATGTTGATGGCGTTTTTAATGTTCTGGTTGGCTTCAAAAAAAGCCAAACTACTGAATGCTAGAATACTAATAATATTCTTTTTTGTAAGCAAAATTCTATACATGATTGTAAACATTCGGGTTCGGTTCAAAGATAGGCTTAACCACTGAACTGTAAATGTTTGGATAGTGCCCCAACTTCGCTATTTTTCCACTCTCCCTTAGCAAATTATGCTTCGACTGAAAAAAACAAATATGGAGTGCAGCTGAATAGTTACCGTTTATTTAACTTGACAGGAATAGAGAGCGGAACTATCTTGTGCATATGCCCATATGTTCCAACTAAAATAAACCCTGCTATCCATGGAGGATAGCGGTAAAATATAGAAATTGAAAAAGCTATTAAGGAGACCATTATGAATCGTAATGAAGATCTGTACTGCGCTGAAAGTGAAAAAAGTGTTGCTCAGTTTGTTGCTGATTTCGCTGCGTTGGTGAAAAAAAATGATTTTGTCGTCAATAACTCTGAAACAATGGATATGAAAAGCACATTTCGGGAACATGGCGGAAATGTACCGGATGAATTTGATCTGCACATGATGCAGGTCTGTAAACCAACAAAAGCTGACGGTAGTTTAACCAATAATCCCGAACGTGCTATTTTTATGCCCAAATTTGTCATGGTATTTTCTAAAGACGGAAAAACACAGATACGTTATTTGAGCTTTCAGGCATCAGATATTGCAGCATTTGTGCTCGATGACCCCAAATTCGCTGAATCTGTTGGACAGACATTTGTCAAGATTCGTTCTATGATCGATGAGGCCAAATAGATAATCGTTTTTGTTTCGGAGAAATACAATGATGAACATACTAAAATTATTGCAGAAAAATCTTGTCTACGTCATTCCTGTTGCTATGATTCTCGGGGTTATTGGTGGTGGGTATCTTTTTGATGCAAGACCCTTGAAACAGTTGATTATTCCTATTACCTTTATCATGATTTACCCAATGATGGCCACCTTGAACACGAAAACTATTTTTAAGGGTGGCGATTTAAAGCTACAGGTGGTGACACAGGTAATTAATTTTGTTTTTGTTCCTATTATGGTCTACACCATAGGGAAAATTTTCTTTACAGGTATGGAGGAAAAATTTGGCCTTTGGGCTGTGGGATTGTTTCTTATTGGAGTACTACCAGCCTCTGGAATGACTATATCCTGGACTGGATTTGCAAAAGGAAATAAAGAAGCGGCAACGAAAATGCTCGTATTTGGTCTGATCATCGGTTCTCTGGCTGCACCGATATACACCAAAGTGTTTATGGGGGCTACTGTGGATGTGGATATGGTGCATATGTTTCAACAAATTTGCATCTTTGTTTTTGTTCCAATGATAGCAGGGCTTGTGACTCAAAATTATCTGGTCAAAAAACATGGTCAAAAAGATTGGATGGAGATATATAAACCGATGTTTCCTCCTTTCTCAGCTTTAGGCGTTGCTATGATTGCTTTTACAGCCATGGCACTGAAGGCGAAAAATATCCTGGCAAATCCCGGTGATATTCTGACGATTATTATTCCATTAATTCTTTTTTACTTTATTTCTTATGTGTTACTTTCTTTAATAGGAAAGTTTTTTTTCAAACGCGGAGATGCCATCGCTATGGTTTTTGGCGTAGTTATGCGAGATCTTTCCATTGCTCTTGCCATTGCCATGACAGCCTTTAAAGAACAGGGAATGACTATTGCTCTGCTGATTTCACTAGCTTATGTTATTCAAATTCAGTCAGCGGCATGGTATATAAAATTGGTACCAAAGATATTTGGACCAGTGACAAAGGATGAGTAGTTTAAGGGGTTGAATGGGTTCAGAAGTTTTTTTCTGGACACACTTGTGGAAAATGTGACAGCAACATATCGTTACTGTCACATAATAAGGAACGGGGACGAAATAACTTCCCCATGTAGGCGCTCAGCTTTAGGTCATAT
>JAOZTO010000118.1 GCA_029942265.1 Desulfocapsa sp. | reverse complement strand
TCATAAGAGTTCACCAGCAAGCAATGCACCCCATGCTGCAAAAAATATCACCAGACTGATAATTCCATTCATGGAGAAAAAAGACATTTGAATCCTTGACAGATCATCAGGGTTCACAATCCAATGCTGATAAAAAAGTGCGCATGCCGCAATGCCCACCCCAATATAATAGACAATATTCAAATTGGCCTGAACCCCAGTAAAAATAAAAAGCACAAACGCTAAAACATGAAAAACCACAGCCAGCCGAATAGCATTCCGCTGGCCAAGTTTTGATGGCAGGGAATACAGTCCCGTTTTTTTATCAAAATCAGCATCAAGACAAGCGTATACCGTATCAAAACCAGCAACCCAAAAGAGCACAGCCGCAGATAGCGCCCATGGATAAGAAGTAACACTCCCTTGAATCGCAACCCATCCACCAAGTGGAGAAAAAGCCAGAGCCACTCCAAGCACCAGGTGACAGAAGGAAGTAAATCGTTTAGTGATCGAATAAAAAAGTGTCAATCCCAATGCAAAGGGTGCCAATTGTAAGGTGAGAGGATTTAATGACCATGCTGCAAAGAAAAAAAAACTCCAGCAATAATCACAAGACTCCACGCTTCAAGACTACTAACGGCACCGGAAGGAATTGCACGATTGGCTGTACGTGGATTAGCTGCATCGAATTTAGAATCCACAATCCTGTTAAATCCCATGGCACAGGTACGTGCTCCGATCATTGCAAGGATAACATATATAAAGCTACGCCATTCGGGAACACCACGGGCAGCAAGAAATGCCCCAGTTAAAGCAAAAGGCATTGCAAAGATGGTGAGTTTAAATTTGATCATCTCCAAAAGGATGGCAATTTTCTTAAACATTATTCGTCACCACTCCATCGTTTTCGCCCTTTCATTTCAAGTCCTAACTGATCACCAAGTCGCCAAGAGAAAGTCATAGCTGCTGCTTCCAATGATTCAGGTTGCAAATAAAATCCGGGATGAGGTGGGCAAATCACAGCACCAGCATCATGTGCCGATAGCATATTTTGTAGATGTGTTCGGTTCAGTGGAGTTTCTCTTGTGACCAAAATCAGTTTTTTTCGTTCCTTGAGCATCACATCAGCTGCACGATGGATTAGATTTGTGGTGATTCCCGATGCTATGGTGGCAAGTGTTCCCATTGAGCAAGGAATAATAACCATGGCATCATAATCAGCCGAACCAGACGCAGGCGCTGCTGCAAAATTTTTACAGTCAAACCATTTCGAGACACCTGGAAGGTTTCTTGAATCAACAGTATGTTCAAGTGCAAGAACCTTTTCTCCTGCATCCGAACAAATTCCATGCACAATGACAGCTTCATTTTCAAGCATTTCAAGGAAAGAATGAAGATAGAGCATGGCAGAGGCACCAGTCACCGCCACAAGTATTTTTTTATTATTTAACAACCTTTTAATCTCCAAAGATACGTAGAGGTACTGACTGCGGAGAAGCTTCATTACGATCAATTAAATATTGAAAGAATGTTTCCAAAGCCAATTGCTTGCGTGCGCCCAATCCATATTCAATGGCACGAAGATACACATAACATTCATCAGGATGCATTGGAATGCGAGGCGCAACTTTTTCACAAATCGCCTCCAGCTGCACCCTCCCCTCCCCTTTACAATAAAGAAACTCCCTGTGAACAGCAGATACGATTTCAGGGTACTTCTTACAGAATTCATCCCTAACAGCACATACCGCAAAAACAAATGGTAAATCTGTATACTGGCACCAGACCTCAGCAAGATCCAGTTTATAAGGAAATTCATCAGCAGATGAAAGCCGCAAAGCCTGATCCCCAATGGCCAAAACAGCTTTTGCCTTAACAGATTCAGATCCATTCACATCCCCAACCACGTATTTAGGTTGTACGTGAAAGAAATTCTCAAGAAGGACTTTTACAAGACTAATGGAAGTTTCCGACTGACCGCTCAGAAGAACAATTTCATCGCTTAATTTCCCCGGAGCGACACTGCTAAAAAGGAATACTGATCCTACAGATCCATTGGCACTAATGGAAAGATCAGAAAGAATTTGATACTGACTGGGTCGCACACCATATTCATACGATGAGACAAAACCCAAATCAAGCTCACCTTTTGCAAGCATGGCATTTAATGTTGAAGGTGGGGCTTCAACTACATGCCAGTCAGATGGGTGAGGCCGTATTTTCCATGTTTCATAAATCGGTGCAGTATTGATAAAATTAACCATACCGATACGTACTTTTGTCATATCTTATTTACCTGCTGATTCGGTGTGGGTTTTGAGCTGAACGCATCAAACATCATAACCAGCCAACCAAATCCGGTTGTCCTTTTGAGGTCAATAAATCAATTATTTCAGTATCATTACTGGCATGAGCAAACATATCGTCTTGAACATGAAGTATGCGAGCAGTTTTACCTTTCTGAAGACTTCCATAAACAGATTCTCGACCCATTGCACGAGCACCGCCATATGTCGCCATCTTTAAAATATGTTCCGGGTTCACATCTGGATGTTCTTTTCGCAACAGTACCATTTCGCTCCAGAGATTGATATCTGGATTCGAGGCAATTGAATCCGTACCAAGAGCTGGAAGTATGCCATGATCAAGCAATACCTGTAGACGTGCTGTGCCAACACCAAGAAACGCATTGCTTCCAGAACACAAACAAACATGAGTTTCGGTATCTGCTATGCTCTGAATTTCTTTATCACTCAGATGTACACAATGCACGTAAATAGTCTGAGAATCCATGAGTCCTAACTGCCTTAAGTACTCCACCACACTGCTACTGTCAATTCCAGCAATTGGAAATAATGATTTAGAGCCAGTACGATTTTTTAAGAATTGAGCAAAACAGCCTTTTCCTTCTTTGAGTAATAATGCCTCATCAATATTTTCTGCTACATGAAGAGAAAAAAGTTCATTCTGTTGTGTTGATCGTTTTTTGATATATTGCAATAGGTCAGGAGATGTGGAATATGGTGCATGGCCCGTTACGGCCTGTTCTGTCGGAAGCTGTTCAATTGTATCAACAGCTGTTTTCGTTGCCTCAGCAGAGGAACCATATATTTCAAGCAGAGGATGGATTTCAAGGGTGCGCAAACTGTGTAGCCCAAGATCTAAGTTACCAATATCAAGCAACAATGCAACACCTGAATTGTATTGTTCAAGCACTGTTTGTGTGGCAGCGTTACGAATGTCATCAATAGTGAACTGAGCAGTTTCACGAGTGCGTAGCAGTTCATTTATCCATTCACACATGGAACTTGTCTGCTTTGGGGGATACACTACGCCATACACTGATAATTCAAGGTGAATATGTGCATTGACTAATGCTGGAAGTAGAACACCTGAACATTTCGTCACCGGAAGATCAGGATACTGGCTAAAAATATCAGAAAATGACCCAGTAGTTACTATGGTCGATCCATCCGTAACAACGGCGCCATCACAGATAACAGCAGAACTAACCGGAACAACCCAAGGCGCTCTAAAAATGCGGAATGTAGATTTGGGAAAATGAGACACAGCACTACACGTCAGGCGACTAAAGTGTAATCCATTAAACGCTGCTTTGCCTCAAAGCCGGCATCTGTAACAAGTTTTCGTATTTCATCCTCGGATAGCCTGAAATGGATTCCTGCCGCAGCAACTACGTTTTCCTCAATCATTGTAGAACCAAAGTCATTAGCACCAAAGTAGAGTGAAAGCTGTGCAATTTTAGGCCCCTGAGTAACCCAGGAAGCCTGAATATTTTCAAAGTTATCAAGATAAATACGTGACAAAGCAAGTATTCGTAAATATCCATATCCTGATGTTTTTTCGATACTTGTCTGTTCGGCAAGTGCTGTGTTGTCAGGTTGAAAAGGCCATGGAATAAAGGCGGTGAATCCCTTACTGCGATCTTGTAGATTACGCAGACGAGATAGATGTTCAAGGCGTTCAGCCGCTGTTTCAATATGACCAAACATCATAGTTGCGGAGGTACGAAGCCCTTGTTTATGTGCCTCCTCCATCACTTCAATCCATTGATCTGCGTTGCATTTTCTAGGTGCTATCGAATCACGTACACGATCTGATAAGATTTCTGCACCACCTCCAGGAATGGAATCAAGTCCAGCAGCAATCAGCCGTGAAATAACCTGAGCAATTGTAAGTTTTGAAATATCTGCAAAATGAAAAATTTCAGGCGGGGAAAAACCATGGATATGAATACCTGTTTCTTTCATAAAACGAAGCATATCCTCATAATATTCCAAAGGAAGGTCTGGGTGTAAGCCACCTTGAAGCAGGATTTGAGTGCCTCCCAATTCTTGTGTTTCTTTTATTTTTTGAGCCAATTCTTCTTTAGTAAGAAGATAGCCATCCTTGTCTTCTGGAGTCTTAAAGAACGCACAAAATTTACAGGCGGATATACAAATATCTGTATAGTTTATGTTTCTGTCTACAACGTAGGTTACACGTTTTTCAGGATGGAGTTTTTCTCTGATGGCATTGGCAAGAAAAGAAAGCTGATACAAATCTGCTTCATCATGTAGCAATAGAAACTCACTATCACTAAGTCGACCGCCAAACAGTATTTTTTCACTTATTACTGCATATTCATTTTCGTGCATATAATACACCTGGGTTCAGTTGTGAACTGTGATTGTTTTGTATAGAGTATCCCTTTCAATGGCGACACGACCAGCCTCACGAATCAATTTCACAAGAGTATCAGAGCCAATAGCCTGTTCGGTTTCAGCACCAGCCATGTGTGTAATGACCTCTTCCTTTACTGTCCCATCCATATCATCCGCTCCAAACGATAACGCTATCTGAGCCACTTTGGGGCCAATCATTACCCAATAGGCTTTGATGTGTGGAAAATTATCCAGCATAAGTCTGGCAACTGCAATGTTTTTCAGATCATCAATTCCAGTTGTTCTTGAAATATCAGACATTTCGGTGTTTTTAGGATGGAAGGCAAGGGGAATAAATGCCAGAAATCCATTTGTTTCGTCCTGTGCAAGACGCAGGGCATCAAGATGTTCAACTCGCTCAGCCATAGTTTCGATATGACCGTAAAGCATGGTGGCATTGGTATGAAGACCATGCTTATGTGCTATTTTTGCAACTTCAAGCCAATCCTTTCCAGGTAGTTTCTTTTCACAGGTTAATTCACGGATTCGGGTAGCAAATACTTCAGCACCACCGCCTGGTAGAGAACCAAGGCCAGCCTCTTTTAATATTTCCAGCGTTTCTCCAACGGGCTTATCTGCAAGTCCTGCCAAGTGGAAAATTTCAACACAGGTAAAGGCTTGGATATGAACATCGGGACGAATCTCCTTAATGCCCTTTAGCAAATCAGTGTAATACGAAAATGGAAGATCAGGATGGATACCACCAACCATATGTATTTCTGTGATGGGTTCATCGAGGCGATCTCTAATCTTCTGCTTGACGGTTTCAAGATCCATCTCATACGCTTGTTTATGTTCTTTATCTTTTCCAAATGCACAGAACTTACAGAGATTAGAACATATATTAGAATAGTTTATATGTTGATTATAGATAAAATAGGCATCGTCACCATTGATTCGGTTACGAACAATATTGGCCAAATATCCAAGTGATAAAATATCGTTGGAGTTATATAACTGCAACCCATCGTCACAAGACAGGCGTTCTCCAGCTTCAACCTTTTCGAGAATATTGCCAAGCCCACTGTTTACAATAAAATTTTTCATATCCATGCTATACTCATATTGTCATAAAAAAAAGGCTGGATTAGCTCCAGCCTTTTTTTATTCTGCCTTTTAACATCTTTGTTACATTTCTAAAACACGATCGTAAAAACAAAAACATGTAAACGGATGCTATTAATCTAAAAAGAATTTCAATTTATCACGCCTACTGGAATGGCGTAAGCGATTAAGTGCCTTTTTTTCAATTTGTCTGATACGTTCACGGGAAACGTTAAACCGTTTACCAATTTCTTCAAGCGTGTATTCAGCTTTTTCCCCTATACCAAAACGAAGACGTATAATTTTTTCTTCTCTTTCACTGAGGGTTGAGAGAATTTCTTCAACACGGCCTGAAAGTTCACGGTTTTGCACCGCTTCATAAGGTGATTGAGATTCCTGATTCGGAAGAAAATCTCCAAGCGTAGAATCATCGTCACCAACAGGAGTTTCAAGCGATATCGGCTCTCTTGATGCCTCTAAAATTGCAAGGATCTTATCCATGGGAAGATCAGTGTTTTTAGATATTTCAAGAGGAGTTGGCTCTCGGCCAAGTTCTTTGTACAGAGCATAAAATGCTTTAAAAAACTGACTTCGTAACTCTAGGAAATGTACAGGCAGACGAATTGTTCTGGTTTTATCCAAAATAGCACGAGTGATTGCCTGACGAATCCACCAGGAAGCATAAGTGGAAAATTTATTTCCCTTTGTGTAGTCAAAACGAAACACTGCACGCATTAATCCAAGGTTTCCTTCTTGAATAAGGTCAGCAAGAGTCAACCCTTGGTGCATATATCTTTTGGCAATGGACACAACCAAACGAAGATTTGCACGAATCATACAATCTTTGGCTACTTCGATAGAACGGGAATATGCTTCAAGCCTAGTCTGTAGCTCTATTAATTCACGGCTGTTAGTGTGTTTTTTTGCAGCAGATACAACACTATAGCGCATAAAATTGAGCTGTTGCTTCTTGGGTTTTAAAGTAGGATCTCTTTTTTCCCACAAGGCAATACGGGTACAAAGTAATTCCAGATCTTTTGTTCCAGATTTATCCAAACGAATAGCTTCAATAATAGCATCGAAACCTTGTCTGATCGCCTTGGAATATTTTGCTTCTTCTTCAGGTGTCAGGAGGTCAAAACGCCCCATTTCTCTCAAATATGTGGTGGTTGTTTCCTCACCATCATGTGCCTCATCTTCCTGGACGGCTGAATCGGCATCTTCTTTGTTTTCATCCGATGTATCTGGTCGTTTCCAAATTTCTCCTGACAAAGTACGTTTTTCACCGCTCTTTTCATCTTCTGTCACAATTTCAATTTTGTGACTACTGAGAAAATTGAACGTTGCCTCTATGGCGGCTGGATCTTTTATTTCATCGGGAAGCAGTTTGTTCAGTTCTGTAAAACTAATACATCCTTTCTTCTTACCGATTTTGAGGAGATTTTCTTTGAGTTCGGCTTGCAATGGAAGGCTACTCCTTGACCTTAACAGTAAAATAGTAAGGTAATAAAAAATTCTTGCTGAATACTATGAGCCTGTTGATTTAATGCCTTTTGTCCCGATCTCTTCGTTAAATGAAAAA
>JAOZTO010000117.1 GCA_029942265.1 Desulfocapsa sp. | reverse complement strand
GCCATTTCGCCCGTTGTACCAAGTTTTGAAGTAATTGTGTATTTTGGATCATTCAGATCTTTATATGATTTAACAGTATCCTTGTGTTTTCCACTGAGGATAATAGTTTGACCCACAATAATGTAAGGATCGGCAAAATTGACTTTTAGGTTTCGTTGCTGGGTAATTGTCATTCCGGCAATAATAATGTCCAGTTTTTCAGTTACAAGAGCTGGAATGATACCATCCCATGCAGTGTTTACAGGAACGAGTTTTACACCCATGGCCTTGGCCATCATTTTGGCAAGATCAATATCAAAACCGATGTAGTTACCTTTTTTATCAGACATCTCAAAGGGAACATAGCCTACTTCAAATCCTACCCGAATTTCTCCCCTTTTAATGATTTGCTCAAGTGTGGAGCTTTTGGCAAGTTCAATATCACTTGCCTGAGCGGTAGACAGCAATCCTGCGCAAAGCATTGCTGTGCTTAACAATACAGCTAATAAACCTTTTTTCATTTGAATCGTCTCCTGATAGAATAAATAGGTATCCGGCAGTAAAGAAGTAACCGAACTCAAAATAATACAATCGTTTTTAGCAGAAATTCGTTGGGATAGCAACTATGTTTTATATTAACTACGGATTTCCAATAGTGATTCTCTATTCGTTTGCAAGTTGTATTCCTTCAACATACCTGCTACATTTGCTTAATTTGACAGATTCTAAACCTTTATGTATCACTTCACAATATGATCTATTCCAACGTTTGCCTGCACACATTTGCTTATGAATTACCACCCAAAACATTAAGCTCTGATATGATCGAGGAGCGCTTAGCACCTCTTTACAAACGATTAAAGCTACCTCCAGGAAGACTTGAACTGATGAGTGGTATTAGGGAACGACGTTTGTGGAACCCTGGAACAAGGCCGAGTGAGGGAGCAGCCCTTGCCGGGAAAAATGTCCTTACGAAAGCTGATATTGACCCACTTGCAATCGAATGCCTTATTTTCACGTCCGTTTCACGAGATATGATGGAACCGGCTACGGCCTCTTTTGTTCATGATCAGCTGGGTTTGTCAGAAGATTGCCTGCTTTTTGATCTCTCCAATGCTTGTCTCGGATTTCTTGACGGGATGGTGATGCTTGCAAATATGATAGAGCTTGGTCAGGTTCAAAATGGGCTGGTTGTTGCTGGAGAAACCGCTGAAGAACTTATTGAATCAACTATTCAGACATTACTCACAGATGAAAGTCTGAGCAGGAAAGCAATAAAACCAGCCTTTGCCTCTTTAACTATTGGTTCCGGTTCTGTGGCATTGTATATGTGTAAATTGTTGCCAGAGATGGATAAACCGCGCCTGATACGAGGAGCCTGGAAAGCGAACACCAGACATTCCGATTTATGCCAGGGGGCGCAGAGTGGAACAGAGACAACTCTTATGAACACAAATTCCGAGGAGTTACTGTTGCGTGGAGTTGAAACAGCGCATATGACCTGGAAAAAATTTGCGGATGTTCCTGGATGGAAAGGCAATGATATTGATCGATTTTTCTGTCATCAAGTGGGAACGGCTCATGCCAGATTACTTTTTGATACTTTGCAGCTTGATCTGAAAAAGAATTTTGAAACACTTCAGATTCTTGGAAATGTGGGATCTGTTTCTGCTCCCATCACAATGGCAATGGCTTTGGAGCAGGATTGTTTTCGCCGTGGTGAAAAAGCAGCCATGCTGGGAATTGGAAGTGGAATAAATTGTTTAATGCTTGGAGTAGAATGGTAATGGATAAGGTATTAACTGTTGTACAGGGAAAAACACTGCTGAGACTTGCACGAGAAACAATTACTGAACGGCTGGGAGTAGCAACATCCAGGGCTAACTCGGATGATTCAGCACTTGCTGTTGAACATGGAACATTTGTTACTTTGAAGATGCATGGTGCTCTACGGGGCTGTATTGGGAATCTTCTCCCAAGTGGTTCCGTTTTAGAGAGTGTAAAACGAAATGCAATCAGTGCCGCTTTCCACGATAGCCGATTTTCTCCACTGACTGCTACTGAATATAAGAATGTGGAGATCGAGATATCGGTACTCAGCCAGCCGAAAATACTGGACTATCAGGATGGTGCTGATCTGATCAGTAAATTACGCCCGGGAATAGATGGAGTAATTTTAAAACTTGGCGGGGCGGTGGCCACCTTTTTGCCGCAGGTTTGGGAACAGCTGGCTCGTCCTGAACAGTTTCTCGGCAATCTGTGTCAAAAAGCAGGACTTTCCGAGATGGCGTGGCACGATTCTCACCCGGAAATCGAAATTTATCAAGTGCAATGCTTTGAAGAGGGAAAAGGATGACAGAAGTGGTATTGAGTGATGAACTTAGTGAAGAGTTACGCAAAATCTACGAAAATATGGAATCCGACTACAATGAAGTGGCTCAAAGTCTGACATTCAGCTGTGATGGTTGTTCGGATAATTGCTGTGACTCCTATTTTCTTCACCACACCTACACCGAATGGGCGTATCTCTGGAGAGGGTTTCGCAAGCTGGATGATTCACGCCAGCAGGAACTGATTCAACGATCAAAGCAATATATTGTTGCCTGTGAAGAAGCTGAAAGTAAAGGGGAACGCCCCCAGGTAATGTGTCCCTTACTTGATGATGGACGGTGCAGTTTGTATACGCACAGACTTATGGTGTGTAGAACTCATGGTGTTCCTGCCGCCATGCGGAGACCGGATGGTAAGGTGTTACATTTTCCTGGCTGTTTTCGTTGTCAGGCCATTGTGAAGAAGAATTTTCCCGATGATTCCCAGGCACCGCAGGTTGAACGAACACCACTGTTACAACGATTAGTGGGCGTTGAGAGAGAATTTATTGGTGAAAAACTACATCTGTATCCACGGGTGAAACTCACAATCGCTCAAATGCTGGTAAATGGTCCGCCCTCCATTCCCACAGCTCATTGTTCCAGACCTGGAAAACAAAATAATGTATAATCCAGGAGATGAGATCATTCAGATTGTTGACCGTGATAACCTGGAGCTTAAAGCAGTCTCAAGACGTGTCATGCGTGAACAGGGGCTTATCCATCGTGCTTCCTACATTCTTGTATTTAACGAAAAGCATGAACTCTTTCTTCAAAAACGCACAGCCACTAAAGATGTATACCCATCCTGCTGGGATGTGGCGGCAGGTGGTGTGGTGCTTTCCGGAGAATCCTATGAACAGTCGGCTGAACGAGAATTAGAAGAAGAATTGGGAGTAAGTGGTGTATCCTTTACTCCTCTTTTTGATCAGTATTTTGAGGAAGAGAATAACCGAGTCTGGGGACGAATTTTTTCCTGTGTGCATAATGGTCCGTTTCAACTACAAAAAGAAGAGGTGGCATCTGGTAGTTTTATGAAAGTATCTGATATTTTTGAACTTTCAAAAAAAGAAAAATTTACTCCTGACGGAATTGATATACTATATAAGGTCTCAAAATAAATGAATAAAAGACAAATTAAACAACGGCAGAGCAGAAGAAAAAAACTTCGTATGATCAGAAGATGCGGAGTCATTTCGACAGCATTTGTGAGAAAACAGGTTCAGGTAATTAAGAAGCCGGATACTAAGAAGCCGGATATTCCTGTTGTCCAGCCAAAACCGCCTGTTCAGCATCAAAAACCCGTATCTCCCAAACCACGAAAATGGACAGTCTCGCAATTTCAGGTGAAACCTGAAGAGGGCAAGGCTCGTTTTCATGATTTCAAATTACCCCCTGGCCTTATGCACGGGATTGCTGATTTGAATTTTAGATACTGTACGCCTATTCAGCAACAAGCACTACCTGATGTAATTGCCGGAAAAGATCTTATAGGCAAGGCGTCCACCGGAACTGGAAAGAGCGCTGTGTTTCTTATTGGTATTTTTTCACGCCTGCTCCGTGAACAGCAGCAGAAACGTAAAAATGGAACACCTCGCGCACTGATCATTGCTCCTACCAGAGAGCTTGTAATCCAGATTGCAAAAGATGCAAGAGCCATTGCCAAATACTTACCAATGCGTGTGGCAGAAGCTTACGGTGGTACTGACTATGAACGCCAGCAACGTAATATCAGAAATTATCCTGTGGACATTTTAGTGGCAACTCCAGGGCGATTACTCGACTTTTCACGCAAGGGAGTGGTGCAGCTTCATCAGGCAGGAATCATGGTCATTGATGAAGCGGATCGTATGCTTGATATGGGATTTATTCCGGATGTACGATCTATCATCCATAAACTGCCCAACAGAGATAAGCGACAAACCATGATGTTTTCTGCAACAATTACAGAAGATGTTACACGCCTGGCATCGCAGTGGTGTGTAAAGCCTGTTTCTGTGGAAACTGAAACTGAACAGGTGGCTGTGGACACAGTTGAACAGCTTGTGTATACTCTCACCAAAAATGAAAAATATCGTGTATTGTACAATATTATCAAAATGGATAGTTGTGATCGGGTCATTATTTTTACGAATATGAAACGTGATGCCAAACGTCTTGAAGAACGGTTGCGCCGTGATGGCATAAACTGCGCTTTGCTGACAGGAGATGTTCCACAGCAGAAAAGAACAGCTCGTCTTGAGAATTTCAGGCAGGGAAAAATTAAGGCTTTAGTGGCAACGGATGTGGCAGGAAGAGGTATTCATATTGATGGAGTCAGCCATGTGGTAAACTTCACCCTTCCTTATGAGCCGGAGGATTATGTACATCGTATAGGTCGTACTGGTCGTGCAGGAGCCGCTGGTATTTCCATCAGTTTTGCCGATGAGGAAAGTTCTTTTTATCTGATGGATATTGAAGAGTATATTGGTGAGGCACTGCCATGTTTTCCACCAGAGAAAGAGTTGTTAAAACCAGTTGCAGGGGAGAAATAAATGGAGATTCGTATAGTGAAATATTTTTATATGTTCGTGTTGTCGATTATATTGTTTTCTGCTTGTACTCACAAAGCACCTGATCCAATAGCTGTACAACTTCCTACACACAATGTCAGCTATCTTCGTGAAATAAAACCGATCCTTGATAAACGTTGTGCTGTATGTCATTCCTGCTATAACTCTCCATGTCAGCTTAAATTGAACTCGTATGAAGGTGTTGATCGAGGCGGAACCAAGAAGGCAATATACAATGCCACCCGTCTGAGTACCATGGATCCTACACGCCTATTTATTGATGCACATTCTACAGAACAGTGGCGGCAAAAGGGTTTTCATACAGTCACAGACAGTAGTGTTGCGGATGGCTTGAACAATTCTTTGATGCTTCAGATTCTTGATCATAAAATGAAAAATCCTGAATCTACAGGTGAATATTTTTCAGAAGCAGATGATTTAACCTGTTCGGAAACATCTATCGAACTTGATGGCTACCTGTCCAAACATCCTAATCGTGGAATGCCTTTTGGATTTCCCCCCTTAAAACAGGACGAGTTTGAATTAATTGCCGGTTGGCTGGCTCAAGGTGCTAAAGGGCCTACAACTGCTGAACAACACACATTAACAACGCCGAAAGCTGCTGATGCTGAGGAAATTGTCAAGTGGGAAACTTTTCTGAACAATCAGGATCCCAAGTATGTAATGACCTCCCGTTATCTTTATGAACATCTGTTTCTGGCTCATATTAAATTTGGTACTCCCACCAACGAATTTTATGAATTACTTCGTTCCACAACGCCTCCGGGCACCCCTGTAGAAATCATTGATACGGTTCGTCCGTATGATGATCCGGGGGTTGATACTTTTTACTACCGTTTTCGCAAAATTCATTCGACCATCGTTCATAAAACCCATATGGTTTTTAACTTTAACGATGCTAAGATGGCTCGTATAAAAGAATTATTTATTGAACCTGATTGGCTGGAGAAACCGTATCAATTCGGATATAATCCAGTGGAAAGTGCCAACCCTTTTATCTCCTTCGAACAGATTCCACCCCGTTCCCGCTACCAGTTTCTTCTTGATAATTCACACTATATTATAATGACTTTTATTAGGGGGCCGGTCTGTCGAGGGCAGATAGCCTTGAATGTCATACCAGACCATTTTTGGGTGATGTTCCAAGATCCGGATCATGAATTGAGTGTTCAATATCCTGCTTTTTTGAATCTGCAGAAACATAATCTTATTATGCCCATTGAAAAGGGGAGTGATTTTCCTGTCTTTGATCTTATCGGCAACAAATATGATAAGGCTCTTGATCGCTATTATAAGGCACGCCAGAATTACTATATGACCCATAATTTTTATGGACAGGGTTATGATGCTATCTGGAAAGGAAATAGTGCAGCAGACAGTCCTATTTTGACAATATATCGCCACTTTGACAGTGCTTCAGTAAATAAGGGTGTCCTTGGAAATCTTGCCCGAACTCTATGGGTTATGGATTACCCGCTGCTTGAACGTCTCTACTACGCTCTGGTAGCAGGCTATGATGTGTACGGAACTCTTGGGCATCAATTGGCTATCCGATTGTATATGGACGGTCTGCGTCAGGAGGGAGAGAGTTACTTTCTGGGGTTTATGCCTGAAGAAAACCGTAGGCCCATGATGAACTCTTGGTATCAGGGAGTTAATCCGAAAGATGTTGTATATTATGATGCTGGAATTCCAGGAAAAATTGTTTACGAAACAGATAGGCCCAAACAGGAATTTATGGAGCATATAGTTACTGATCATATCCTACCGGAGGTGGATATTCATTTCGATAAAGTGAATTATTTGCCGCCTGGTGTTGAATATCCTCCTTTGCCGGATCAGTATGAAACCGTAGACGATTATTTGCAGGCATTTCGATCTGTTTCAAAACCGGGAACTCCATTTTTTGTATTGGTGGACGACTACAATGCCAATGTGATTTATATCCGTATTCGTCAAAATGACGGTAGTGATGTTGTAGTTTCGATGGTGGTTAACCGCTGGCATGACAATGTGACGTTCATGTTTGACGAAGAATCCTCGTTGAATCCTCTAAAAAATAGTGCAAATTTTATACCCGGATTTATCGGATCATATCCAAATTATTTTATGGAGATCAGGCAGGATGATTTACCCGGTTTTTTTGATCTGTTGGTTAATTTAAACAGTATTGACAGTATCGAAGAAAAAAAACGTTTTGACAAGTTTGGTGTCAACCGGGCAAACTCAGATTTTTGGGAACACTACGACTGGTTACAGGAACGTTTTAATATCGATCAGCCAGTGCAGTCTGGTCTTTTTGATTTGAATAGATATTTTTATAAGGCATCAGCTACTCCTGCTGTAAACTTGTAAACATTTGTAATATTTTGACATGAGGCGTCTGGATTGAAATCTCTGATAAGACGAATCCTTAAATATATCAT
>JAOZTO010000116.1 GCA_029942265.1 Desulfocapsa sp. | reverse complement strand
GCCAGTAGACCCATCCAAGTCACTCAAGATATTACCGGTTTCTGGGAGCGTACCTACGAAAAAGTGAAGAAAGAACTCAAGGGCCGATACCCCAAACATTACTGGCCTGACAATCCATTAACGGCAAAAGCTACCAACAGGGTAAGACCAGGGAAACAATAAAATCCTTGGTAATTATCCCCATCATCACAGCGACTATCTGCATAGAGCCAACACAGGAACCAGTGACCATCGGTGACGATTCGCTCCAACTGGCTGTATAATCTTTTGGAATCACCTTCCTTTAGGTGACTGAGGATGTCAATCTGTTTCAATTCTTACACCCCCATGCATGAGCCTGTTCAGCCCTCGATCCCATCGCCACAGCCACTGTGGAAAATCTTATTGCTGAACTTCAAGAGCAGTTTACCATCGTAATCGTAACCCATAACATGCAGCAGGCAGCGCGGGTTTCTCAGCGGACAGCCTACTTTCATCTTGGTGATTTAATTGAAGTGGTGAGCACTGATCGGGTTTTCACTAATCCCCGTCATAGGTTGACAGAAGAGTATATCACTGGTCAATTTGGTTGAAGGCGATCAGAGAAGCCTCCAAATCTCAGCTCGTTTAAAAAGTTGTATGGTGCTCGCCCTGTTTGCACACGTAGTATGTTGAAGTAAACCACTACAAGGACAACCGACATTTTTTGTCTAAGTTTTTGACTCAAGTAAAAAAAACTCATCACTATTTTTGACTTTGGTCCAAAATAGTGATATTGTTTTGCTATGAAAAAAAGATACATACAGGAGCAAGCCGAAAAAGACCTTAAGAAAAAAATGGTTTTTATCAGTGGGCCGAGGCAGGTTGGCAAAACAACGCTGGCCATGGCCATGTTGCAAAACGAAGCTTCATACCTGAACTGGGACATACCGGCACATCGTGAAGCCATTCTCAAACGAGAACTTCCTCTCACCGATGTATGGTGCTTCGATGAAATCCACAAGTACACATCCTGGCGAGATTATCTAAAAGGGATCTACGACGAATTCCATAAAACTCATCAAATTCTGGTCACAGGCAGTGCAAGGCTTGATCTATTGCGAAAATCCGGTGATTCTCTACAGGGAAGATATCAGCACCTGCGTCTTCACCCACTATCCGTAAAAGAACTAGGACTGACAACTCAGGAGAGTTTTGTTAAACTGATGGCTCTTAGTGGTTTCCCAGAGCCCTATTTTTCAGATTCCGAACTGGAGGCTAAAAGATGGTCAACCAATTACAGGTCTCTTCTGGTCACGCAGGAAAGCAGCAGTATCGAAACAATTTCAGATCTATCCAAGCTTGAGTTACTTTCCCTTCATCTTCCGGAATTGGTTGGTTCACCGCTGTCATTGAATGGCTTACGTGAAGATTTGCAAATTGCCCACAAAACAGTAAGCCGTTGGATGGATATTCTTGAAAACATCTATATGGTATATCGTCTTTCTCCTTTTGGGTCTCCATTGATACGAGCCGTCAAAAAGGAGCAGAAGCATTACCATTATGACTGGACGCTGGTGCAGGATATGCCTGCAAGGTTTGAAAATGTCATCGCTTCCCACCTATTAAAATGGGTGCATTACCAAAAAGATTTTTTTGGTGAAGAGATGGAGTTGCGTTATTTCAGGGACACGGACGGCAGAGAAGTCGACTTCTGCCTGACAAAGAACCGTACCCCCTGGATGTTTATAGAGTGTAAGTGGGGGGATGATTCAACAAGTAAGCATTTACACTATTTACAAAAAAAATTTCCCGATGCCCACTACTATCAAGTCTCAGCTACAGGAACAAAACAATTTGTAAATAAGAACACTGTTACCCATATTCCGGCACTACTATTTCTGCATAATTTCGTCTAGGAGCTTGTCCGAGAATGCCCTTTTGCCCAAACTCTTCAGAATTGTCAAAAAATAATGCTCGGAATATCACGCATATGCCTGTGCTTATTTTTAGAAAATTCTTCGATTTTAAACAAAATGCCTGTTCTCGGACAAGCTCCTAGGAGGCTGTCCGAGAATACAACAACACTACAAAAAAGCGCTCCTCATTTCTTAATACATAAAAAAACAAATCCTTAGGGTGCCTTGAATAATTAGCATTTTCGCTCCAAACCGAGGCGTGAGAAAAATTTCACAGCAACGATAATTTGGGGCTAAAAAGCAATTATTCAAGACAGCCTTTCTTTATTTGTACTCACACCTTAATACAAATCCATGTGTCCGTTGATTTAATAGCATTTTTGCTTAACGAAGAGATCGGGCAGATAGCGAGGCACGAGACTTCGAAAAGGCATTAAATCAACAGGCTCATTCATACCACCATCCAATCTATTACTTCATAATAGATACCAAAGCTTTTTCCAAGTTTGCATCAACTTTTCCAAGAAAATCATCCCAATTTTCACCAAACTTATAGTAGGCAATTGAGGCTAGTTTTTTGGTGAGAATAGCATTTCGATAAGAAAGCAAATCTGTCTGTTTGAGAGTTTCTACAATGGCATCCATCCCAATAGTATCTACAAGTACTGGTGGAATATACTCTTTCAGTACAAAATCCATCACGGTACGGTCTTTCGTAAGTTGGTCAATATTAGCCTCCAGCATATCCTGAAGCTTAAATATATCTTCACTCGATTGTACAGAAAGATCAAACAGAGGAATCTCAGGAGTCATTTCATGCAATTTAAGAAGCATTTCAACTTCCTGTTTCGCATAACGTTCAACAAGAACCATAACATCACGTATAAGTCCCCATTTGATTTTCACATCATCCAATTTTTCTTCATATTGTTCTCCAAGAAGAAATGCGGTAAGTACTTCTGCAATTGAGCTACTAAAAACGCCACCTTTATTTGCACTACTGTCTTTAATCTGCTTTATGTCTGTTTTTGATGCAATATATCTTCTGGCACTATCATCAAAGAAAACATTGGCACCCTCAACAATAAATTGCAGTTCAGCAAAATTTCCAAGAAACTGTTTCACATTTGACTGGTTGACAGTGTCTTTAAAACCACCACAAGGTATAAAGGCTTTTATATTAGCTTTTTCAATATATTTACGGCTCTTGGAACCAGTAAGGAAGGTACGATGAAAGAGGGTTCCGTCTTCAATCATTGTGCCGTCCGGCAAGCTGATATTTTTAGCTCCGAGAGGAACCATAAAACCGTCTTTGCTCAATTTTTCCTTTGGATAAGCCAAGGAATTTTTTCTTGGCTGTTCATTCCTGCAAAAAGCGAGATAACGCAGTTCTTTCATATCCAATCCCTCAGGATCATAGAG
Organism: Desulfocapsa sp.; assembly: GCA_029942265.1. Taxonomy (GTDB): domain Bacteria; phylum Desulfobacterota; class Desulfobulbia; order Desulfobulbales; family Desulfocapsaceae; genus Desulfocapsa. Next base: position 4,075 of record JAOZTO010000116.1, on the reverse strand, counting down.
AATAGAGCCACCATCAATTATCAAACAAATTTTTCCTTTATAGCACTGAATCTGGTTAGCACCGAGGTCGCCGTCAGGACCACCGGTAATAGCAAGATTGAGGTCTTCTTCTTTTTTTCCAAAGTGGTGGACTAGTGCCCGAAAAGCAGACATGATCGAACCAGTTGTCATGCCACTGATAGCAACATCTTCCCCAATCTCATCATAGATTTTTTCCATGTTGTTGGTGAGCAATTTGGATTCACCTTCAACTTGTAGTTCAACACCTTCCTGCCCACGATTAAAGAGGCCAAAACACTTACCTGATTTCAATAATCCATAAGTGTCATGTGGAATACCAAAACTTTTTCCTGTGGTCAGGGTACGCCAATATTGGTATCCCAACTCTTTTGATCTTAGGGAGACTGCGTCCATCAATTGCGCAGTTCCCTCGTCGGGGCCAAAGAAGACCTTCTCTGGTTTGTTGTAATAATCAATAACTTCCATGTCACTGAATTGAATCAGATCCATAATACCCTCTGTATAATCAAGAAGGGCATCCATGCTGCACTGAGCATAAGCAGGATGAGGAACAATAACACCCTTCGAACCACTCTCACAAATATCTTTATGTTTAATTCGTTGCGCTTTTGGCCCTAATGCATAATTGAGCAAAACAGCTTCATCCAGTTCTGAATCGTGGTTGGATTTGGTAACTCGGATAAGACGTAACCCTCCCCGTGCAATATCAGCCGCCCTCATATGGGTACCGCAACTATAATGTCCATTCACAAAGAAAATACCAAAAACATTAGCACTGAAAACCAGCGGATCGAGAATTCGGTTATCAAATCTGAATGAGAAAGAACGTTTTTCATCGACATAAAAATTTGTTTTCAAGGTGCAAGAGACAAGTTTAAACATGAAATTGAAGATATCATACCCTATGGGAGAATCTATAAACCTACTACGGATTTTCCGTTCAAATGTGAGGCGATGTTGTTCAACTTGTTCCTCGGTTGGTTTTACCTTTATTGCCGGATCAAACCGTGCTGCAAACAGAGCGTACAGATCTTTAATTAGATCTGAGTTGTGTTTTACCGTTTGTTCTATAATTTGTGCACTATAAGTCGACTTATTTGAATTTTGAATCCGTTTTGCAAAAGCATCCTGCTGATCCTTATTGACGAGGTGTTCCAAAATTTCCTTATCAGTCTCGTTCAAGCTCTCTTTAAAGATAAAGAGATGGGTAAAATCTATGGCATTGCTCGCAAATAACATCTCCTTATAATTAAGCTCATCATTCAGATAGAGTGCACTTACAGGAGCCTGAGAGGAGGAGAGAAAATCCTGTAAATCGTCTAAGATTGCTTTTTCATCGTTTCTGGTTAATTCCCCCTGAAGATATAAAGAACAGACAGATGTATTGATACCATTTGTGGACAGAAATGGTTCCCAGTAAGCACGAACAAGGGGAAATCCATGACCACCTATAATCTTCCTTAATGTCGGTAGATGAGATAACTCGAAATCACTGATAAACATCATTCGTACTTCGCCTGATTCCGGTAAATTAAATACTTGAATCAATGGAATGGGTGACTCTTTTGATGATTTAAGAAAATGATCATATCGTTTACGAGTGGGTTCCGGCATATCACTATAATCACCTATATGACGATATAAAAAAGGGGACTCTTTGTAGGATTCTGGTGGAAAATCACCCACCGTTTCTGTGCGGATAATATATGTATAATAATTGTTTTCAGGGCTGAAATAATAATCGCTCCTGTGCCCTACAATGAGAGGTTCTAGGATTCTCTCCATATCGTCGCGAGTTTCTTCTGTTGCGATACGAACCTGTTGGCGACTCTCCTCCTGACTTGATTCAAAATTTATGTGGGAAACCTGACCAACCAGAGCAGCCTTGCCATCCTCTACTTGTATGTTCAGTGCAATTGAGCGCAAGAGTTGAATCAAATCCGGTATTTTAATCTGGCTAAAAAAATAGCTGGGTAGTCCCAAATCTTTCAGTAAAATCCCAGCTGCACAATTAATACAATTAGCTGTAAGCATCCCATTGCCGGACAGATCAATTACTGCCTCATAAAGAACGCGGGGATCAAGTCCTGCTGCTTCGGCATTTTTTATGATGGCTGCACCGTTAGCTGATTGCGAAAACCCCAGTGAGGAAACACTGTTACGCTCTACATCCTTACTCATAATCGTTTTACTCCAATATTTTTTGTATTTACAAAATCGATACTATGTTGCAGTTTTTTTATAGGCTTGCAAGAGGAATTCCAGCACTATCCCATCCCCTAAACCGATAATAATCCTGTAGCATATACTCCATATCCCCTTCAGACAACGATCCACCTTCAGGAAGTATTTCCTTGTATAATCGTTTCGGTAGGTGATCATCTTCGGCTTTAAATCCTTCCCTAATGTTGAACTGTCTGGTCATGGTTGCAATATATGCCGCTGTTTTTTTCAGTTCTTCGACGGATATGTCACAACCTGTGACTAGCTGAATCGTCTTCTCCAATTCTTCCCAGCTATAGAGATCACGATAAAATCGACAAAGAGTTAAGGTGTCGAATATATTGAGTCTGTCTTCATAATCAACAAACATTTCTGCTTTATCTTTGATCTGATCTGGCGGAATCAATCCGGACAATTCTGGCTTATAAAAAGTGGTACGCAAGTGACAGGCTCCACGGGGAGAGGTCCCAAAAGTGAGTCCCATCCCTTTAAGAACACGAGGATCATAACCGGACGGTTCAAGACCTTTTACATGGATGGCAAGATCTTCCAGCCCCCACTTTTCAGAAGCAGGTATAATGCCATCTGCCAGAATATCACCGATATCATCACGACTAGCAATTTTCTCTATGAGACCTATGGTCTGATCAGCATTTCCATACTCAATGTCATACTCAAGCCGCCCCTGTTCTTTTGCTTCCATAACCAAAGCACAGAGGTTACCAGCACTTATTGTATCCATACCGAGCCGGTCACACAAATCATTGAGATATGCGACCTCTTCCATCTCTTTGATCATGCATAACCCACCAAAAGAGTAGATAGTTTCGTACTCCGGCCCTTCCAGTTTAAGATCTTTATGTCGTCCTTTTTTGATCTTTGTCATACGACCACAGGCAATAAAACATTTGGCACAGGCATGAGGCTTGACATCATGCTCTGCATGGTATGTTTCGCCACTGATGCTTTCTGCATGTTCACAGGAGCCCTGATTCCAATATTTGGCTGGAAACGCATTCACATGGTTCATAATGGAAACCATCATAGTCGTCCCCATCTTACGATAGGCTTCAACACCTGGGCTTTTAAAGTTGCTCTTAGAAAAATTTTTAGCGTATTCTGCAACACCTGAAGAATCTGCATATTCCCGTTTTCTGTCACCCTGAAAAACAAGTCCTTTAACCAGCTTGGAGCCAAGCACTGTACCAACACCGGTTCTGCCGGCACATCTCCATTTATCATTGGCAATAATGGCAAATTTGACCAGGTTTTCTCCGGCAGGACCTATGACTATCGCACCAGGTTTTCTGAATCCTTCCTTGTTTGGAGCAAAGCGTTGAACAGCTTGTTCCTCAGCATCAAACGTTTCCATGCCCCATAAATCACCAGCCTCATGGAATTCTGCACCAGCAGGATGTATTGAAAGAACAGTTGGTTGAGGCGATTTTCCGATCAGGATAATTGCATCAAACCCCGTTGAATCAATGGCCTCAGGAACCTTTCCGCCTGAATATGATTCGGTATAAAAACCGGTAAGGGGGGATTTTGTGTATACTCCGTAGCGACTACCTCCCCACAAACGGCCACCACAGAATGGACCTGTTGCTATAATAAGATTGTTTTCCGGTGCTAAAGGGTCAACACCTGCTGGATTTCTGTCAAGCAGGAGACGAGTAGCCAGCCCTTTGCCACCAACACATTCTCTTAACAGATCATCTTCTATTTTTTCGATTTTGAAATTTTGCTTGCTTAAATCTACTGTTAAAATACGTTTGTAATATCCGTGCATAATTTTTCCTCTTTCTTCTACAATGCTTATGATACCTTATGT
>JAOZTO010000115.1 GCA_029942265.1 Desulfocapsa sp. | reverse complement strand
ATATCGGGTACTTCGAGATCGTGCAGGGTGGTGTTCATGGAGCGCTTACATATTTTTTACTGCGTCGATGGTAAAACCATACTCACTCGATCCCCTTCCTGTAATCCGGCAAGGATTTCTATTTGTAATTCGTTTTCCAGACCAGTGCTTACCACTGTTTTTTTTGAACTACCTGAATCTGTAACAATTTGATAACAGAAGGATTTACCATTTTCATCTTGAAAAACTGCCTGTACAGGGAGTAATAAAACGTTTTCCATCCTGTCTGCTTTGATAAGAACCCGAGCCGTCATTCCAGGTCTGAGTCGTAAATCCTTCCCGCTGATATCAAGTACCACCTGAAAAAATTTTCCGCCCATACCTCCAGGTCTATTTTCTGAGGCCAATGCACCAATAAACTCAACCTTTGCATCAAATCGAACATCTGGATACGCATCAATACGAACTGAGGCCGCCTGACCGACACTCAATTTATACAGGTCAACTTCACGTACTTTTGTTCTTACAATCAATTGTGAAATATCAGGTAGATACAGGATAGCCTGATTCATCAAAACCGTATCACCTTCACGAGGTTTACGTTTTTGACCATCCCTAAATGCCGCATAAAGAATTGCAATACCTGAAAACGGTGCCTTGATAACTGTGTTGGCGAGTTCCGTTTGAGCCAGACGAAGAGAACTTGCAACAGTTGCATGATGAGCTTTCGCCTGATTTAAATCAGCGGAAACAGTTGCTATCTTATACACAATAGCCTTTTTACTCTGTTCAAGAACAAGCTGACTGTTTTCAACTTTAGCCCTAGCTGATTCTTCCATAGACGGCAGTACGTATTCCCTGTAACTCTCAAGTCGTCTTTTTGCAGCCTCTAGTTTCTCACGATAAAGACCTGCATTTTCTTTAGCACGAACAAGTTCTGAAGGATTATTAAACCCATCATCTTTAAGCTTCTTTATCTCTGAATAAAAAGAAGAATAGCGTTCAAATTCAACCTTAGCCTTTGTCATTTCTTCCTGATACTGAGCAAGTTGCAGGGGACCATCACCTTTCACAAGACGTTTCAGCTCAAGTTTTGCCACTTGTAAATCATATTTTTTTGCTGCAATACTTTGGCTTAGTTGATTTTTTTCCCATGATACAAGCTGTTTGGAAGCATCGACAGCAGCAGCTAGGCTATCAACTTTTCCTTGGAGCCGGTGAACTTCTTCCTCAAAAGGTGACGGATCAAGCCGAACCAACACATCGCCCTTTTCAACCCAGCTGCCATCATTGATGAGAAAAATAATTTTCCCCTTATTGCCTCGAATATCAGAAGACACCATATGTGATTTAGCAGCATCAAGAACCCCTATTGTCTGAATAGAGATTGCAAGATCGCCTCGTTGAACGGTGCTTACAAGAAATTCTCCATCAGGCACTGAAACGGCATCCCGCTGGAACATAAAAAGGCTTACGATGCATAGAACCGATATTACAACTAAAAGAATCACTGTTTTTGTTTTTGTTTTAGTTTTAGTTTTAATTTTCATTTTCAGGGTCATCGTGTAATCAGTGTTCCCAATGCTGCCCGCAATTTATATTGCCCAACAATATATGCAATTTCACTCATTAACAGGTTTGCCCTTGCTCGCTGTAACTCCGTTTCCGCTTCAATAAAATCAAAGTTTCCACCCATTCCATGGGAAAATTTTATTTCAGCAAGTCGCCTCTTCCCTTTTGCCTGAACAATCTGTTCTTGGCGCAATTGAATACTTTCCGACTCTCTTTGAAGTGCAATTAGACGATTTTTAACTTCACTTCGGATACTATCACGTTGTGTTTCCTGCTTCAATTGCATACGACGAACCGACAATAAACTCTGTTGATAGGATGCTTTTTCAGAGCTTCTTGCCAAATCCGTATCACTGGTAAATCCAACACTCCAATAATCACCATAATAGGATTCAGCTACATCCAACCCTTCAAGAAAGGTATTTTTCCGATAACTTGCTACAAAATGCACGTTGGGCAAAATGTTTTTTTCAGCAACTCTGGATTTTCGCCTGGCTTCAAGAAGATCAGCCTCAGCCTGTTGTATCTCAATCCTGTTAGCAAGTGCTATTTTTTCTGCCTTACGTGGATTTAGTTTCGTTAGATCATAGGATAGAGACAGAGTAATCTCAAGTTTCGTATCAATGGGCAGAGCCAAAATAACCTTTAAGCGATCAAGGCTTGCCTGATGTTTTTGTATTGCCCCTGCGAGCTGATCCTGCACATCCTTTTGTCGTATCCTTGCCCTATAGGTATCAATTTGATTTCCTAATCCTGTATCTTCTTTAACCTCTATGGTGGCCACATGTTGAAGGAAACGGTTATTCTGCTCACTATACAGAGTGATTAATGTCTGTTGTCGATGAGTTTCGTAGGCAAGTGCTACCGTTTCAAGTATTGTTTCAACTTCTGCAAGATACACATTCCGAATGCTTGATTCCAATGCAAAGTCTGCGGCATAAATTGAGTCATAGGTGCTTTCTTTTCCAAATCCACGAAAAAGTGGCACAGACAGGGAAACACCAACACCCGATGAAACACCATCCCCTTCCACATAAGCTACGGATGGCGAAAGTGTCGTCTCAATTCCAAGACTGGTTTTTTTTGATATTTTTCCTGCTATACCAGTAGCCTGTTCACTTGAATTTTCGCTCTTTGAAAAACCTAAATCCGCTACTGGTCGAACTTTCCAGTCAAAGTCTGTTTCAGCACTTTGCAGAGAATAACGGTTTCCTTGAACAAGAATGGTGTTTTGGAGGAGATATCGATTTGAGATTCTTGCCCGATCAATCATCTGACTAAGGCTTAAACTAATACTATGCTGTTCATTGGCAGGAGAAGTATCGTTGCCCTGTGCCATATTGCCAGTTAGAAGTATACAGACAAAAACAATGTAGTTAATCCCTGGTAGAAAGCCTTTCCAAGGAGTACATCTAATCATTTTTCCCGACCTTTCTGCACAGTGTCTGCTTTTGGATTCTGCATAGTATTCCTGGATACCAATGGATAGATAATCCCACCAAGACCCGCGTCAAAAAATATTTTTACACGCATCAAAAGAGCTGTGGATAATGCCAAGGCGCTACTGTACCCGGAAATATCAAAAATAAAAACAAATGCGAATTCCATAAGTCCAATGCCGCCAATGGAAATAGGAAGATTCATTATAAACATGATCAACGGCACTGCGATGAGAATCTGAAAGAACTGTACATCTGCACTAAAGGCAAGAGCAGTGACATACACATTTAAAACGGCTAGCAAATAAAATAACAAAGTGTTTAACAGTGCGATAAACAGCGCCATACGATCATCACGATACTCAATGACAGCTGCATGGAGTTTATCAAGTTTAGCCAGAATTTTATCAAGCAGAGAAATGCGCCCATAAAAGATATTTCGTATAAAATGATACGGTCGTTCATCAATAATAACCCAGATAATTCCGACGCTCGCTACCACGGCAACAATAAGACTCAAGGTCATCCAGGCAACTGACAATAGCTGTCGTTGCATAAACAATGCAGCGATAGTGAGTAAGAAAAGAATTACCATACCAGAAAAACGCTCAATAAAAACCGATGCTGCGGCCTCGGCACGTTTCCCTGTGATTTTCCCAAGTTCATGGATTCGTATCAAATCACCGCCCATACTAGTTGGCAAAAACAGACTGAAAAAAATCCCCACCATATATATTCCCCAAGCTCTAATAAAACTAACCTTAATAGCTCTTGAGCGTAAAAGCAGATACCACTTATACGCACTAGAGAGATTGAGCAGAAAGGAAACAAAGAAAGAAAGAAACAGCAGGGGGACACTGACAGAACGTAATAATTCAAAAAGTTCAGTGCGTTTTTCCGTATCAAACACACCAACTTTTTGTAAAACGTACAGAAGAAGTACCGCCGTGATTAGCAGACGGAGGACATATGACAATTTTTTCATGGCAACTAGAGCTTGCTATCGCGTCATAGTAGTATCCCAGCCAGTATTTGAATTCATATGGATAGTTGTGATATTTCCAGGCACAAAATCACCACTATAGCGAGAATGATCAGTCTGCATTTGAAGGTTATATCCATTGATGCTCCATCGTCCGCCACCAACAAGATGCTGGCCATTACTGATCTGGAGATCGTACCCCAATGAACCACCATCATAAAGGTGATATGTCCCTGTATAAGTAAGCCCACTACCGGGCTGATGCCCTTCAACATGCCATGGAGCAACCAGTTCAGCAGCTGTGGGTGGTACGTCAGGCACAGGCTCAGGGTCACTACTTCCACCGCCTCCACCACTACCAAGAGCAATTGCACCCCCGAGTAAAACTGCAACACCAACACCTAACCCAACCATCATCCCTGTGGACATGGAACTGCTATCAGAGTCAACACCTTTTTCAGGAGCAGCTTTATCAGAAGTTGTGTCTTCAAGTGACTTAGCAACCTCAACTTTCTTATTATTGGGACTTAATTCAACTGGAAGGTTCTTCTCAACAGTCGCAGCCTGACAGAGAGAAATCTGAGCAGGCAGAAGAGAGATAACAGCTACAAGTAATGGAGTGAGCAGGTATGCCAGTGTTTTATTATTCATAATGTGTACAAGTCCCAAAAAAATTAATGTGTTCGGAAGTCTTCTGCACCCGACCATAGTGCGTTGTTATTTTTTTGCAACAGGAATCTTTCTCCATCCACCTGTGCCTGTAAGTTCTCTGGCACTTAAACACCAGACAATGACCTTTTTATGCTCAAGGAACCGGGTATCCTTTCTTGAACGCTGATAGAGTTTGATTCTGCTGGGTGTCGCGCCGGAACCACGCACACCTATGCGATCTATAGGGAATTCAAGATCTGCACTGAGTTGATCAAAAAGACCGGCACCGTTACTATGCAGATCACCACCAACAGAAAAAACAAGGGTATGACTGTCACCAAGAAGCAATACTGGACTTTCAGGATCAGGTGTAATGGCCTTTCCAGTTGTATCTTCCACCACATAGGAGAGCAATATCTCTTCTCGTACATCAGATTTTTCCATAGCTGCAAGATCTCCATGAATAGCAAGTTCACGGCCTGTTGTTGTAAATTTTCCCTTAGCAACTCCTGCATACCACTTGGATTCTTTTATGATATTGCTTAGTTCATCCGCAACCAGACGCAGACCATTTCCAGAATAATGAGTATCTGTTTTACAGTACAGTACTTCTTTTGCCTTAGCATTGCGAAAGACAGGTATTAGATCCAATACATGAACCCCCTGTTTATCAAGTTCTTTGTAAAGATCTGTGTAGAGTTTTTCAACCGCTACCACAGTATCGGGATCAATATCCACAGGAAGTTTATCACTATAGATTAGAGCTTTGGGGGGAATAACTGCAAACACAAGATCAATATTTCTGTCATGTAACTGTCGGTTAAAATCAACAATAGCAGGAAGAGGATCAGCAAATTCAGGCTTAGAAGCCTTACTGCCAGCAATTACAGTTTCACCAAAAAAGCCACTAACGCCAAGATGTTCAAGCTCATCTTGCAGGAACAGCCAGCCATCCTTCCCTTTTATAACACCATTTGCATCTGCTGAAGCAGCTATTGCCAACATCTGTTGCTGCGCAGCTTCTGCTGTGGCATTAACGGCACCTAAAACACACAATAGTATGGCCTGCAAAACATAGAAAAATTTCATGGTTGTACTATCTCCCCCCAGACGGGTAATTCGAGTTCAATCATTTCATCATCAAGTGTGGAACGGCGGTACGATGAGTATTTCCCCTGCACCATATCCCAATCAATCAAACGTATTTGTATCTGTTCACCAATACGAACTTTGGCAAGCGGTTCAAGAATATTATCACGCATTCCCCATCCATAGACCAGACTCTGTCCTAATTCTTCGTCTGTTTCAAGACTACGAATATCATCGAGATGCAACGTTAAAATATTATCTTTATAAGGAACAGATCCAGGCACTGGTGATCGCGACAGAGCAACTACAGTTGCTATCACATCTATTGCTTCATCTATCGTTGGTGTATAGAATTCGCTTTCTGTTTGTTCCTGTAACACCATCGGTACTGCTTTCCAGTCTCCAGAGGAAAGTTCTCTTGTTGCAAATTGCCATACTAACACTTTTTTACCAGATAATCTATCACGGCCACGAGCTAGTTCCTGGGCTAATTTCTCTCGTGTTGCAAAGGCTCCTGAATCATTCTGTAACAGCATATCCACTGGCCGTTGTAACATAAAACTAAGTTGTTCACCAAGGCCTGCCCCTTCTCCCCAGCCCATTCCAGCAAGTGAAAATATATTGGAAAAAGAATCACCAAGAAGCACTATTTCGGCATCTGTTGAGTTCTGCCAGAGTTCATCTGATGCATTCAATATAGGATGAATTGTGACAGATTCTTCTGTATACAATTTCCATTGATCAGGAATTCTCAGCATAACCTCAATATCACCTCTATTGCTGATACTTTGTTGCTGATGATGAAACTGTTCTGTTCCTTTTGATAAAGACACATTGTTTTCAACAAAGGATGCCAGCTCTTTGGCAACTTCCTCCATGGCATCCGGTCTCCAGTGAGTATCTGTTTCCAGATACGTCGGGATGCTTTTGTTTTCGTTTTCGTTTTTGTAAAAATCATACAGTATAGGTGCCGGATCAAACAGTAGTATCCCAGCTGATTGCATTTCATTAAGAAATTTTTCCCAGGATTTATTCTGTAACGGTGGCTTGTAATCTCCTGAGCTGAATAATTCTGGATGAATGGATGCTTTAACTGGTGTTGGCATAAGTATCAGCTGGATTCCACGGTCTGCAAGCTGTGCTTGGAAATCCCTAATAGCCGGTATGGGATCGGGTTGAACCGCTGTCTCCCAAATAGCTCCACCATCACGACGCATAGCCAATTGATCGTTTTCAAGAAAACCTGGCCCCATAAGATAATCCATATCGGGACGATAAAAGAGCCAGTTATTTTTCCCAGGATATACCTTTTCATTGCCATAGCCTAATCCCAGAAAAATTCTTTGCCCTGGTGCCAGTAGATATGACCGGAGAAAACTCTCTTCCTCAAGCTGTTTTTCGAAGCTATCCATAGCTTCGAGTAACTGATTATTGCGTTGTTTGACTGCCGTAACAAATGATGTCTGTGTATTTTTTTTGGCAACTTTATTGTGTAAAAGTGATTTAATCGATTCGAGCAGTGAAGGCTGGGCAGGATTTTCGCTATTTATGAGCGTTTGTACAAGTGGTACTGAAAATATAACGAGCAAAAAACAGATCACAATACCCCGTGCTAATCCACGTGAAACTGTGGTATGGCCTACCTCAATGGCCGCAAGTTCTTC
>JAOZTO010000114.1 GCA_029942265.1 Desulfocapsa sp. | reverse complement strand
ATGCGCATTATAAAAATTTAGAAAACACTTTTCGATTATTTATTGCATTTTTTTAGGTGATATCCAAAAATTCTGACTTAATCCAACACCAAAAAATATTACAATTCCAGCAAGATATTGAAATGGCGTGAAGGATTCCTTGAAAACTATCCATCCAAGCAGCATGGTAAAAAGAGGAATAAGATTCACGTAAACGGAAGCTTTTCCTGCATCCATTTTTGAAAGGGCATAATTATACGAGCCGTATGCAACGATGGTAACGGCCAGACCAAGGTAAATAGTCGCCGCTGTGGGCAACAGGGTAAAAGTGGCTGGCAGATTGATACCTGGGAACAGTAGAATGGGAGCAAAAAAGAGTGTTCCAACCCAAGCCTGTACTGCAGTGAGAAAAAGAGGGGAATAACGGCTGGTTAATTTTTTTATGGCAATGGTGTATGCTGTGGCGAAGATCATCGCCAGAAATTCATAGAAATTTCCAAGAAGTGGAGCGGGGGCATGTTCGCTGATTTCCCCACCCATACTGAGACCAAGCGCTCCTATCATGGCAATAGCCAAGCCAATTATGTTTTTTAAAGAAAATTTTTCAGAAAGATACAGAGCTGATGAGACTGCAACCAGGAGTGGGAGCATAGTTGTGATCATTGATGCCTGAGATGCGGAAGTGTTTTTCAGAGCAAGAGCTTCAAGAATAAAGTATAAACATGGTTCGCAGAGAGCCATAAAACAGAGTAGCTTGTAATCCTGGTGGCGAATACGAATATTTTTAAAACGAGGAAGCAGAAAGAAGAAAGCGATGGATGCCACCACCATTCTTCCGGCAGTCACCACCATGGGATGGTAATGTGCAAAAGCCAATTTCAGGGCAATAAAAGAGCTTCCCCAGAGAAACATAGCTATCAGTAGGCAGAGAATCGGGAGTATTTGAGTATTACTGGTTTTCACTGGTGTTCCGCAAAAAAGATTAATATTTTTGAAAAAAGATGCTAGGATGTTCAATAAAAATGCGAAATATAACTAACATAGTTACGATGATATTGCTCATCCTTTTCAGCGTCCCATTGTCAGGTATGGCACAAGACAAAGGGTACAGCGAAGCACTTGAAGCGTTCCAGCGTGTCGCTTGTGAAGATAATGATCTGTTTGCGTATAACAAAGATCTGATCCTAGCGCTTGATTATACCAATAAACGTGCCCTCAGGGCTTTTGCTCAGATTGATGGTGCGAACGCAGACGAACTGGTGGACACATTACGAAAACTGATTACTGTCAAGGTGCCTTTTGATCATCTTTTGCTTCTCGAACAGTTCGTTAGGCTTAATAATGTAAATGTTGCATTATCCTGGAACTATCTTGAGAAACTCAACACCCTTGGATATTCTCAGGGGCGTATTATGACAGCATTTGAACTGGTCGATGTATTGACAGCTCCACAACTTCTTGCCTATGTTGATCGTATACAAAATATGACTGAACCGGCTGGTTGGGCATTGAAAGCTTTTCTTGTTCTTCCGGGTCAAAGCAGGGCAAGTGTGGAGCAGGGCATGAATATACTGGAAGGTATGGATGCCAATCAACAGTGGGCAACTGAACAATGTTGCCAGATTAATGCAATGAACGCATATAAAGCGTTGGAGATTATGACACTGCTTTCTAGGCTTTCAAGAACTGACTCCTGGAATGCAAAGGGGCTTTTTCAGCAGGATATTGATCCTGAACAGGCGTATTCCTGGGTGGATTCCTATTTCTATACAAGTCAGGAAGAGAAAGAGATACTGTTTTTTATGCGTTCTCCTGCCGAGAAGGCACTACTTCTAAAGGGACTTGCCGAGGCATCTGATTATTTAACATGGAAGATAAATGACCTGCACTCTGTAACAGATATCAGAGGGCGTGAAATCTCAGCCGCAAGTCTCAATGCAAGCTCTGTGAGCAGGCTTGATACACTGTGGAAACGCTTGGACTGGAAGATTAGGGAAAAATACAGAGGAGCTTTTTATAGTGCCCTCGGGAAGGGAAAAAGGGGAGCGGCGATAACTGTACTACGAAAAGCGACCAGTAAGGCTCGTGTTCAGGTCGCCTATGATACGACCACTGTAAATATCTATATTCTGCTTTCTAAAGGAAGTGAATTATACGATTCATCCTTTCGAGATATTCTGGTGCCTGTGTTGATGGAGCGAATCGAGGAACGATTTGGAGCCAACCTGCTACAGTTTCTGCTTGAAGTTGATCCCAAGAACAATCATGTCTCAGATTTTATAATCAGCCTTGCACAGCGTGGTAAACTGGCAATGTTTTTTCCGGTTGATCCGCACGAACAGAAAAAAGTCCTGGATCTTGTGATCCAATCAGCATTTCAAGATGAGAATAGTCTGATACTTTTTTCTGCAACATTTATGACACTGCTCGAAACAATCGACCCTCATACTCGCACATATCTTATTGGTGAAATGCTTGCTGCCATTAGCGAACAAAACACTGTGTTCACAACTCAATTACGTGTTATCTTACAATATTATCTTGAATATTATTCTGAATATGTTGGAGCTGTGGATAAGATTCGTATCCAGATGATGATGTATGAACATGGTGCAATTCCGCTACAAAGTTATGCGAAAACGGCTTTTACTGAATGGAAGTCAGATGGCTTGCTATCCAGTCTGTCAGTGTTTCACGATGATGATGATGGAAGACAATCCTACATTTCAAATTGTCGGTTTTTAAGTAAACAAGGCTACAGGCCTCGTCTTTCAACATCGTTTAGGCTTGGCGCTTCAACAGCTGTTTTATCTCAGGCGGCAGGTCTGCTTAGTGGGTATAGATCAGCTCCTGGGCGGGTGCTTTCCTCTCTGTTCAGGTTGCAGTCAAGAAATCCCTTAGTGTTGGATTGGGTGAAAAATGTGAACAGTACGGAAATATCCCATTCTGTATTTGTGTTTCAAGGAGAGGCTTTGCAGGAAAAACTTTTGCAGCAGTTTCTCACAGGGGGGCATGAGATGTTTGCCCAACGTGGTCATAGTTATTGGCGCACGGAGCAGTTGATAGATCCGATTTCAAAGCTTGTGGAAGACGGAAAGGTTACATCAGCAGATTTAATGAAAAAGCAACGATTTATGAGTCTTGGATCGTGTGGCGGAATACGCGCATACTCCGAACTTGCCACACTATTTAATAATAATGTGGATATTCTGGCAACGGTTGGAACTGGAAAGGCTGTGATTAACAATCCCTACAACGAGTTTTTGTTTGAAGCGGTTGCTAAGGCCGATGGCGATTTAAGCTGGGATGAACTCTCAGATCGTTCATCTACAATATTCAAGAAGGGGCTTGGTGAAGATTATCTGCAACCGGGATCGCTCCCCGCTATTTTACATAAAATTATGGATCAAAAATCACTGGATCATGTCACTGATTAAACGTACAGAACTTCCGGCCCAGTTGAAGCAACTGGAACAGACTGCTATAGACGGAGAATGTATACAGATATACCTCTTCTTTGGAGAAAGATTTCTTTGTCGCGAAGCCGCAGATTCCCTGGAAGAACACCTGCTTTCAGGATCAGGCGGTGTTGTGAATACAATTGACGGTGACACTGAAGATAGTAGTAAGACGCTTGGGCAGTTGATGAATTTCAGCCTTCTTCCCGGTACGCAGATATTTCGGGTAACAGACAGCAGATTGTTTCATTCCAAAGTTGTAGCGGCTACTATTTGGAAAAAAGTTATACAGGCCCATGATGCAAAAAAAGACACCGCCTGTTGCAAACACCTGCTTTCATTTCTTTCCATTGCAGGGTTGGGCGCAGACGATCAATTGCATGAAATTAGTGCGTCTCAATGGGATAAACTCTTTGCTTTTGCAAAACCTACTGAAAGCCTTGAGTGGACAACAGACCTGCTCAAAAATATTTCCCTACCCAAAAATAAAAGTAACACAGCTGATATTGCTGGCCGGTATGTGGAAGCATTTAAGAAAGGTGTTCCGCCCAATAACATCCTGCTGCTTACTGCTGAAGCCGTTGATAAGCGTAAGCAATTATTTACTTATATAAAAAAGAAGGTGTGGTTGTTGACTGTTCCGTGTCGTTATTAACTAACGCTGCGGCGCAGAAAGGTCAAAAGGAAATTCTACGGGAAATGGTGCTGAAAACCCTTGCCGGTTTCCAGAAAAAGATTGCACCACAGGCACTTAACAGCCTATTTGATAGGGTAGGCTTTCATCCTGTGGCCGTGGTGATGGAGACCGAAAAACTAGCCCTCTACGTTGATGATCGTGATACTATAACCATGGAAGATCTGGATGCCATGGTAGGAAGAACTCGCGAAGATGCCCTGTATGAACTCACTGATGCCTTTGGAAAAAGACAGGGTGCCAGAACTCTTGTGCTCTTGCACAGGCTACTTGGCCAGGAAGTACATAGTTTGGCAATTCTTGCCACCATGCGAAATTATTTGCGAAAACTTCTGATATTGAGATCTTTTCAGCTTCGATCAAATCCATCATGGCAACCGAGTATGAATGCCAATCAATTTCAAAACACATATCTCCCAGCACTGAAGGAATGTGGCGAATGGAGTGAGGTACTGAAAGGGCATCCCTATGCACTCTTTATGTCTTTTAGCCAGGCACAGAAATTTTCCTGTACTGCATTGCAAAAAATGCTTACTCTGCTGTTGAAGGCAGAATTTCGTTTAAAAGGGTCACCTCTGGCGGCAGATCTTGTTTTGGAAGAGCTGTTTTTGACAATGCTGAAGTTGAAAAGATTATGAAATATCGAGTGAATATGTCATGAGTGAAAGAAAAGGATCAACAGCGGTCAAGGAACGAAACAAGGTTCAGGAGCCGTCATTATATAAAGTACTATTGCATAATGATGACTACACATCCATGGAATTTGTGGTTGCAATCCTGGAAAAAGTTTTCAAGAAGAGTACTTTAGAGGCCAGCAAAATCATGCTGAATGTGCATCAGGAAGGTGTTGGTATTGCGGGAGTGTATGTTCGTGAAATTTCAGAAACAAAAGTAGCTGTTGTCCAGGATCTTGCAAGGCAGAATGAGTATCCGCTACGCTGCACCATGGAAGAGGTTTGATAAGGTATAATTATTATGATAAGCAAAGCATTGGAAACAGCTCTGGTAAGGGCTATTCGGGAAGCGAAAAATCATCATCATGAATATGTTACTGTGGAGCATATGCTCTATGGTTTACTCTACGACGATCTGGCAGACTATATTATTCAGGAGTGTGGTGGATCAACAAGCAGCCTGAAAAATAGACTGGAATCGTTTTTTACAGGAGAACTTCCCATTCACAGCCCTGAAGTCCAGGGTGAACCTGCTCAGACGGTTGCCTTTAATCGTGTGTTACAGCGTGCTGTCGCCCATGTTCAGAGCTGTGGTAAAAAAGAAGTGGATAGCAGTGATGTGCTGGTTTCTATTTTCTCGGAAGCGGAATCTCATGCTGTGTTTTTTCTTGGCTCTGAAGGTTTGGGGCGAATGTCTGTTGTTGATTTTATTTCCCATGGCCTGCCCGATGGTTTACAAACAGAACCATTGTCTAAAATGCCTGATGCATCTAAATCTGCTGGCGATAAAAAAGCCGATAAAGATGAAAAAATACTCCAGGAATTCACTGTTAATTATTCACATCTTGCAGCAAAGGGAAAGCTTGACCCCCTTATTGGCCGGAAAAATGAAGTACATCGAATGATGCAGGTGCTCTGTCGCCGTAGAAAAAACAACCCCTTACTGGTTGGTGAGCCTGGTGTGGGAAAAACAGCAATTGCAGAAGGGCTGGCTCTTCTTATTGACGCAGATAGTAAAGAACGAGAAGCTGGAAACAAAGCACTGGTTCCTGATCTGCTACAGGATGTAGAAATATTTCTGCTGGATATGGGAAATATGGTTGCCGGCACAAAGTATCGTGGTGATTTTGAGAAACGTATTAAGGGCGTTATTTCGGCAGTTGAGCGTAAGGATAATGCTATTTTGTTTATTGATGAAATGCACACCATCGTTGGTGCCGGATCAACCAGTGGTGGGTCCATGGATGCTTCTAATCTACTCAAACCGGCACTCCAGGCTGGAACATTGCGCTGCATAGGTTCTACGACTTACGAAGAGCATAAAAACCATATTGAGAAAGATCGGGCACTATCCCGAAGGTTTCAGAAAATCGATGTTGAAGAGCCTTCTGTTGATGAAACACGGCGTATTCTTAAAGGGCTACAGTCACGTTATGAAGATCATCATACTGTCGTCTATTCAAAACCGGCTATTCGCGCCACGGCGGAGTTAGCTGATCGCTACATAAATGATCGCTTTTTACCTGATAAAGCCATTGATATTATGGACGAAGTTGGTTCCGCATTTCGCATGGCCGGAAAAACAGGAAAAGTTGTGCGAGTAAGGGATGTGGAGAATGTTGTCTCCCGTATGGCGAGGGTTCCTGCCAAAAGTGGGTCAAGTGCCGAACTGTTTTCTTTAAAAGAACTGGCTGGATCTATGCAAAAGGTCATCTTTGGACAGGATGATGCGATTAATGCAGTTGTCACGGCAGTAAAACGATCTCGGGCAGGTCTTGGAAATCCTGATAGTCCCACCGGAAGTTTTCTCTTTGCAGGGCCTACCGGTGTAGGAAAAACAGAAGTTGCACGACAGCTTGCAGAACAGCTTTCAATTCATTTTGAGCGTTTTGATATGAGTGAATATATGGAGAAACATGCTGTGGCAAGACTTATTGGGGCACCTCCTGGATATGTTGGTTTTGATCAGGGCGGATTGCTGACAGAGGCAATTCGAAAGCATCCTTATTCAGTACTTCTGCTTGATGAAATAGAAAAAGCGCATCCTGATATTTATTCAATACTGTTGCAGGTGATGGATCATTCCACACTGACGGATAATTCCGGAAGACGAGCAGATTTTAGAAATGTTATTATCATCATGACCAGTAATTCAGGGGCTATGGAGATGTCAAAAGCCCCCATAGGTTTTGTTGCTGAGACAAAGGGACGTGAACAAAAAGCTTTGAAGAACATATTTTCACCCGAATTCAGGAATCGTCTTGATGCAATTATTTCCTTTGCAGAGCTAAAGCCAAAGGCTGTTGAGAAAGTAGTAGACAAGATGATCACAGAACTTGAGCTACAACTTGCTGAACGTAAAGTGACGATCAGTCTGACAGCAGCAGCCAAAAGCTGGCTAGCAAAGAAAGGTTATGAACCGGCATTTGGTGCCCGACCGTTACGTCGTCTGATTTTAAAGGAAATTGGAGATGTTCTTACCGATGAGATTTTATTTGGTGATCTTGTGGGGGGCGGCTGTGTGACAGTTGGTTTGCGTAATAAGAAGTTGACATTTTCGTATGGGAAGTAAATATTCGGGTTGGGTTAAAAACAGGCTAAAATATTTACTTGTTATCGAGCA
>JAOZTO010000113.1 GCA_029942265.1 Desulfocapsa sp. | reverse complement strand
AACCAGATAGCGAGGTACGAGACTTCGAAATGCTATTAAATCAACGGACTCATAATTCGAACTCACATCTTTAGCTATGGTACAATCAGCCAATCATTATTGCCCTCTTTGTGCAACTCCATTGGGTAGTGAGCTGTTTCACAGTGACAGACGGCGTGACTATTATCGCTGCAGTTTGTGTGGTCTGACTTCTGTTGCAGTATCGCAGCGTCCCACAATTGAAGCTGAAAAAGCTGAATATGATAAACATCAAAATTCTCCTGAAGACCTGAGATACCGAACTTTTCTCAGCCGTTTATACATACCGATGCAGGAACGAATAAATCCAAACAGTTATGGACTTGACTTTGGATCAGGGCCAGGACCTACTCTCTCGGTGATGTTTGAAGAAGCAGGTCATACAATGGGTCTGTATGATCCGTTCTACGCCTCTGATAATGAAGTGTTGAATAGCCGCTATGATTTTATAACCGCAAGTGAAGTGCTTGAACATCTTCATGATCCGAAGGAAGATCTGGCGTTGCTCTGGTCGCTTTTAAAACCTGGTGGCTGGTTGGGAGTTATGACCAAGTTGGCTCGTGATCAGGCGGCTTTTTCTCAATGGCACTATATCAGCGATCCAACTCATGTCTGTTTTTTTTCAAAACAAACAATGGAGTGGCTTGCTAAACTGTGGAATAGTAGCCCTGTTTTTGTTGCTAGTGATGTGATTTTATTTCGGAAAAATAGGAGCTGGGTTAGTCAACACCGTTTGTCAAAAAATCCATGAAATTTTCAGGAGTCACCACTGAACACAAAGCGTTAGGATAAGCACGAGAAAATGTTTTTGGTATTCTTCCTTTAGTCTTGCTGTTCCATTTAAACTCCCAAGCAGTAAGAGCTTGATGAGATTCTTCAATATAGTCTATTTCCTGCTGCTGGGTTGTTCTCCAGAAAAAACTATCTGCATCGATATTATACAGGGATAAGGTTTTAAAACGCTCACTTATTAAAAAATTTTCCCATAACGGTCCCATGTCTGTACGTTGTTCGGGAAGTTGGAAGTTTTTTATGATGGCATTACGAATTCCGTTGTCGTAAAAATAAAATTTCTTCCCTTTTCTAATTTCGTTGCGAACATTTCTGCTAAAGGCTGGTAGTCGGAAAATAACAAATGCTTTCTCCAGTAGAACAATATATTTTTCAATAGTCTGGTTATTTGCACCGGTCAATCGACTCAATTCATTGATTGATACTTCAGAACCAAGTTGTAGAGCCAAAGCTTTGAGTATCTTTTCAAAGAGGATTGGTTTGGTCACTTCTTCAAGAAGTAATAAATCTTTGTATAGATAACTATCACTCAGAAGTTTCAACAGATCCCGTTCTTCGCTAGGGTGGGTGATTATTTCCGGATAATAGCCAAAAATCAGCCGATGTTCAAGCAGCCGGTTCTCTTTTAGTAGGCCATGATGTTCAACCATTTCCAAAAATGATGGCCCAAAAAGTTGAAATTGATATTTTCTACCGGTGAGCGGTTCGTTTATTTTTGCGGTTAGTTCAAAGGATGAGGAGCCTGTGGCGATCACTTGAATATCTTTAAGCTTGTCGCAAATTAGTTTCAAGGTGAGCCCAATGTTACTGATCCGCTGGGCTTCATCGATAAACACAATTTTGCTTTTACCTATGATAGCACGAAGTCTAGTTGACGTTGTATTGGCAAGTAGTTCCCGGATATCTGCTTCATCACCATTTAATTCAATTACGGGATAGTCCAGATCCAATAGAATACTCTCTATAAGAGTCGTCTTGCCGACCTGTCTAGCACCTAGCAAAATGATAACTTTGCCTTTGAATAATCGTTTTGTAATAGTGCTTTGCAGATGCCTTTTTATAATATTTTCATGTTTCATTGGCTGAATATTATAATATTTTTATGTTCTGGTCAATTTATTAATATATTTTATGTGTCATTATTTGTTCCACTATTTCTGTAAATCAATAAACATTCAGATGCTGTTGTACGAAGATATACGATTCAATCGATATTTTTTCGTAACTATTCAGCTAGTACCCGATATTTGGCAAAACACTGAACTGTAACTGTTCAGATGTGCCTCATATTCGTTCATTTGTACATTCGAAGCATAGTTTGCTATGTGAGAATGTTCAAATGGGCGAAGATGGGGTGCAGCTGAATAGTTACATTTTTTCTATCTATTAACATGTACGTTTGATTGCAAAATTATATTGACATGTTCGTGACTACGTTGTTAAAGGAATGCAATTAGTTATTACTTTGTGTGTGATAAAAAAGTCTTTAAATACAACATTTACAAGAATATTGCAGGTAATTACACTTATAGAGGGCTGTCGCAATAATTGCGGAACCCATAACATAAATACAAATAGTACAAGGAGAGCATTATGAACATCAAAAGAACTCTTTCCGTCCTTTGTGCAGGAGTTATCCTGTCTTTAGGCACCCAGGCAATGGCAGCAGACGATTATAAATTAACCCTGAAGCTGAGCCATGTTTTCAGCCCTGCTGAACAGTTAAGCAAGTCTATGGATGCCGTAGCCGCATCCATTCTTGAGAAAACGGATGGAGCTATCAACATCCAGACTTTCCCACAGGCACAGCTACCAGCATACAAAGAAGGTGTTGAGCAGGTCATTCGCGGAGCAAAATTTATTTCTGTTGAAGATCCTTCTTTTATCGGTGACTATGTACCAGATTTTAAAGCACTCTATGCACCGATGCTTTACCGTAGTTATGATGAATACGTTAAGCTGACTCAAACAAAATTGGTTGCAGATATGAAGGCTAATGCCGAAAAACAGGGTATTAAAATTCTCGCTCTTGACTATATCTATGGTTTTAGAAATCTTATTACCAAGAAGGTGATAAAAACCCCTGCTGACTTAAAAGGAATGAAAATTAGAACTCCTGGCTCAAAAACGTATATCGATACTATAACTGCCATGGGTGCCATTGCAACTCCACTACCATGGGGCGAAACCCTATCTGCTGTTCAACAGGGCGTTGTAGATGGACTTGAAGGTTCCGATTTTACAAACCTTGGAACTAAAGTCTATGAAGGACCAACCAAGAATGTTGCAAATACCCACCATATTCTTGGTACCTGTGGTGTTTATATTTCCCCCAAAGTCTGGAAAGAAATTCCTGCTAAATATCAAACAATTATCCAGGACGAATTCACCAAAGGAGCAACTGATATGGTTGCACTGCTCAAATCTCAGCACGGTGGCGTTGTGGAAGAACTTGAATCGTATGGCGTGAAGTTTAATGGTGTGGATGAAGCTGCATTTCGCACTGCTTTGAAACCTCTCTATAAAGAGCAAGCGGGCATGACCCCTGGCATCTTTAAATCTGTTTTTACAGAGCTTGATGGTATGAGATAACACGATGTAATTATTCGGTAACATCCCAGGAGCCTGCCGAGAATGTCTATTCTCGAACAAGCTCTTGGGTTGGAATGAAAACAGGATCAACCACCGAATACCCACCTACCTCCATGCAACTATTTTGTGTGAACAATGTCTACTACACCAAAACAAATTCTCTATAATCTGGATCTGATTTTCAGCGGTTTTTTTCTCTGCATTACTGTACTCGTCGTTATCGTCAATGTTACTCTTAGATATCTTTCCCTTGGTGGTATTTTTTGGGCAGAAGAAGTGTCAACAACCGCTTTTATCTGGAGTATTTTTATTGGTAGTGCTGCTGCGTATCGCTATAAAATGCATATCGGAATCGACTTTGTTTCAAAGATTGGTCCGGTACAAATGCAGATGTTTATTGCAGTAATAATCGACTGTTTGATGCTTGTAATCAACGGGTATATCGTGTATCTCAGTATCCTTTTTATCAGTGCTAACCAATTAAAGCGAACTCCAGTTTTGGATATTCCATCTCTCTATGTTAATTTGGCGTTAACTGTCGGTTTTAGCCTGATGGTTATTTATGCCCTGGGATTTCTCTATCGGGATATTCGCAAATGCTTCGGCTACACTTTGCCAGAAAGCGTCACAACTAACCAAGAGTAAAGCCATGTCAACATTCCCTGTCATCATTGTAATGGCGTTGTATTTCACCAGCATCCCAATTGCTTTTGCTTTGTTGGCTGCTGCTCTTGCTTATTTTACCTTCGGAGATGTGGGTACTCCACCGGATCTGATATTACAAAAATTTATCACCTCGGCCTCTTCTTTTCCACTCTTGGCCGTGCCATTTTTTATTCTGGCTGGTGAGATCATGAACTATTCCGGTATCAGCTCAAATCTCATGAAGATGGCAGATGTGCTTACCGGTCATTTACGAGGCGGTTTAGCTCAGGTTAACGTAGTGCTTTCCACTCTGATGGGAGGTATCTCAGGTTCTGCCAATGCCGATGCTGCCATGCAATCGAAAATTATTGTACCGCAGATGACAAAACGTGGTTACAGCGCAGCATTTGCAACAGCAATAACTGCTGCATCTTCTGCCATTGCACCAGTTATCCCACCGGGAATTAATCTTATAATCTATGCACTTATTGCCCAGGTATCTGTAGCAAAGATGTTTATCGGTGGATATACCCCAGGGCTTCTTATGGGCTTTGGCCTGATGCTCACCGTACATATTATTGCCAAAAAAAGAAACTATAAGCCAACACGAGATAAAATGGCTTCTGGTAGGGAGATTTTCAAGCAATTAAAGGAATCGATATGGGGGCTGCTCCTTCCTTTTGGCATAATTTTCGGTATCCGCTTCGGAATCTTTACTCCCACTGAGGCGGGGGCGATGGCTGTGCTGTTCTGCATCATTATTGGTGTGTTTCTCTACAAGGAACTCAAATGGGAACATGCACCAATCATATTGAAAAACACCATCCTTTCCACAAGTGCAGTTATGCTGATTATTATTTCGGCATCCGTTTTTGGCCAATATATGAGTTGGGAACGTATTCCACATCAACTGACAAAAAGTATCCTGGCTATTTCAGATTCGCCATGGATTATTCTTGTTGTGATTAATGTCTTGTTGCTTGTGCTTGGCATGTTCCTGGAAGGTGGAGCTTTGTTGATTATTGTCGCACCTCTTCTAGTGCCCCTAGTTCAAACAATGGGCATCGATCTGATTCATTTTGGTTTGATTATGATCGTAAATATTATGATTGGTGGAGTAACGCCGCCCTTTGGCTCGATGATGTTTACCACCTGTGCAATAACGGGGGTGACAGTGGGGCAGTTTGTTAAGGAAATCTGGCCATTTATTATTGCATTGCTGGTGGTACTGATCATAGTTACCTACATACCATCAGTAGTAATGTTTCTTCCCAATATTCTATAGGACACACATCATGATTCTTATTGGCCACCGTGGTTGCTCATATCCCGGTTTTAATCAAAATACCATCCGTGCTTTTGAAAAAGTAGCCAGTGAAGAAATTCCTGCTATTGAGTTTGACGTGCAGTTATGTGGTGACGGGCAGTTGGTTGTTGTCCACAACCTCGATCTTGAGGAAGTATCAAACGGTACTGGAAAAGTCTTTGCCACAGACTCTCATACCATTAAAAATCTCTATGCAGGCGATCCTGGTCGTGGAAAGGATCGTATCCCATTCTTACCTGATGTTTTTGATTTTTTTGCATCGTATCCTCCAGAAAAACGACCAGCTATTCATCTTGAACTTAAAGGTGATGGAACCGGCAGACCATCCGGTGAATTATTGGCAAAATATGTCGCATCTGGTATACTGCAATATTCCGATGTGTTGGTAAGCTCTTTCAACTGGCAGGAATTGGAAAACATCCGAAAAATCTGTCCTGCAATTGCAATTGCACTAATCGATGGATCAATACGTCGTTCAGTACTTATAGAAAAGGCAGGACTGGAAGTATCGTATTACTTTGAACGCATTTTAGCCAATGGGACCGAGCAGTATATGTTCCCTCGTTTTAGCACTCTTGCAGAAAATATCGAATTACTTGATAAAGAGTGCGCAAACTCTCAGTTAAATACAATTCTAGCCGAAGAAATAGAAGCATGCCTAAATGGTAAATACTACACAGATGAATTGCTCGATACAGCCTGTGAAATGAATGCTGAATCGGTAAATATCTGGCATCTCACAGTTACACCACAATTTATAGACAA
The DNA here is from genome assembly GCA_029942265.1 of Desulfocapsa sp. Lineage (GTDB taxonomy): Bacteria > Desulfobacterota > Desulfobulbia > Desulfobulbales > Desulfocapsaceae > Desulfocapsa. Next base: position 1,329 of record JAOZTO010000113.1, on the reverse strand, counting down.
AGCGCACCAAAGAGGGCTTGCGGTACTTGTTTATACTGTGAATGATCCCGAAAAGTTACAGGCTCTTGTCCAGATTGGAGTAGACGGTATCTTTACCGATTACTATTCAGCGTCTGCCCGTGTACTCGCATCGGGTACTAGCTGAATAGTTACTATAGTTTTCAGTAAATAGGATTTTAATGAGTAATACTCATATCAGCAATAAACGTCTTCGTATTTTGTTACTCGCCATTTTCGTTGTGGTAGGGATAGTACTGTTTTTCCTGTTAAACAATCAATTGAAAAAGAATGAGCAGCAACATCTTTCTCTTATTACAGAGAGATATCAACGTGCCTATAACACCATTTACAGTCAACATAAGCGCTTGGCAACATCCATATATTCAGGGGTTATTGGGCGTTTTGATATTGAGATATTGTACAAGCAGTTACTGACAGCGGATAAAGAGAAGAAGGATCAACTGCGGCAGGAACTACTTACCAAAATGTTACCACGTTATGCTGTATTGCAAGAGACTGCTGGAGTACGTCAACTTCACTTTCATCTTTCGGATAACGAATCGTTTCTTCGACTTCACAGGCCGAAAAAATTTGGAGACAATCTAACTGGGGTTCGGCGGAGTGTTGAGTATGTAAATAGAGAACATGTTGCTATTGATGGCTTTGAAGAGGGAAGAATATTTAACGGATATCGTTTTGTTTTTCCTGTAACTACGCTTGATGGTAGACATCTTGGAAGCATGGAAGTCTCATTTGGTGCAGAAATATTTACTGCTGCTATGATGGATCAGTACAATGTGCTCAGCAATTTTTTTATTAAACAATCCGTAGTGAACGACATGGTGTTTCCTGATGAACTGAAGCATGCTTACAGTGAATCACATCACCCCGGATACTATTTTGATAAAAATGTTTTGGAGGAGTTAAAAAAACGATCCAACAAAGATATAGAAGCGCTTAAACCCGACATAGCCATAACTGATCAAACTTATACAAATGCTATAGGTGAAAAGTCAATATCACTCTATGATGCCACAAACAATATGGTTTTAACTACTATTCCAGTTTTTGATGTTCGTACAGGAGAAATGGTTGCATTTATGACTGTAAGAAGTAAGGATGATTTATTTATCGCTGAAAAGCAAAAGTTCAACCTATTCTTAGTTTTATGTTTATCTTTGCTGGGAACGATCTTAACTGTTTTTTATATCCAGTACAGCAAAACCAAGTCTCTTAAACACACTCTGCGGATACTACAACGGGAACGTGACATGTTTGCACAGGGGTCTGTTATAACATTTACCTGGCAAAACAAAGAAGATTGGCCGG
>JAOZTO010000112.1 GCA_029942265.1 Desulfocapsa sp. | reverse complement strand
AAAGTAGTTCAGAAGAAACTTGGAAAACTACAGGATGTTATAAAGGGATGGGAAAATAGCTGGGATGAGTTGGAAGAGGCTGATCTTTTACTCGAAATGGCAACGGAAGAAAAAGACTCTGATACAGAGAATGAAGTAGCATCATCATTGCCAGTTATGGAAACAGCCCTTGAGATTGCCGAACTTGAGTGCATGTTTTCAGGGGAACATGATTCCTCCAATACGATTATTTCTATTCATGCAGGAGCTGGTGGAACAGAGGCTCAGGACTGGGTGGGGATTTTATTGCGTATGTATCTGCGCTGGGCTGAAGCTAAGGGGTTTAAGGCTGATATCTTGGACATCCTTGCCGGTGATGAGGCAGGAACCAAGAGTGTGACTGTTATTATTAAGGGTCGATATGCGTATGGATATATGCGCTCGGAACTGGGTATTCATCGTCTGGTTCGGATCTCTCCTTTTGATGCAAGTGGCAGGCGGCATACCTCTTTTGCGTCCGTGATGGTTATGCCGGAACTTGATGACAATATTGATATTGAGATTGATGATAAGGATCTGCGTGTAGACACTTATCGTGCCAGTGGATCAGGTGGGCAGCATGTAAATAAGACTGACTCTGCAATCCGTCTTACTCATATTCCCTCAGGAGTTGTTGTACAGTGTCAGAACGAACGATCCCAGCACAGAAATAAAGATATGGCCATGAAAATGTTGCTCTCGCGCCTCTATGAACTGGAAAGAGAACGACAGGCCGAACAGCAGGAAGGCTTGCACGGAGATAAGAAAGAAATCTCATGGGGCAGTCAGATCCGTTCGTATGTTTTGCAACCATATCGATTGATCAAGGATCATCGAACAGATGTTGAAATGGGAAATGTGGATGCAGTGCTCGACGGTAATCTGGATATGTTTATAAAAGCGTATTTGTTGTGGGCTAATACCAAACATTTATAATTCAGTGGTTTGATCTCGAAGATTTACAGAACAAAGATACTGCGTTGAAGGTGAAATTGAAAATTTCTGGAAGTAATTATGGCATATATACCGGTTGTGGGAAAATCTATCCGGCAGCAGCTGGAAAATCGAGAGGAAGCTATTCTTTCTCCTTATGCGTGTCTTAATAAGAATACCAGAGGACGTATTCGCACAGAAAAAGATGAAGGGTGCGATATCCGTATGCCTTTTGAGCGTGATCGGGATCGTATTACCCATTCAAAAACATTTAGACGGTTGAAACATAAAACCCAAGTCTTTTTGGCACCCGCTGGTGATCACTATCGGACACGCCTCACCCATGTTCTGGAAGTTTCGCAGATTGCACGAACCATGTCTGCAGCTCTGTGTCTGAATGGCCCCTTAACAGAGGCGATTGCCCTTGGACATGATCTCGGGCATACACCCTTCGGTCATGCCGGAGAGGCTACGTTGAACGAGTTGCATCCAGGAGGTTTTCGGCATTATGTACACAGCTTGAGAGTTGTAGATATTCTCGAAAATAAACGTAAAGGATTGAATCTAACCTTTGAGGTACGAAACGGCATAGTTAAGCACTCTAAAGGGCGTAATGATATATTTCCCAAAAATGAATCTGAACTTCCTGCTACTCTTGAGGGACAGGTGGTTCGAGTCGCTGATATTGTTGCGTATGTGAATCATGATATGGATGATGCTCTTCGTGCAGGTATTTTGTCTGAGGGCGATTTACCGCAGGATATTCGGACAGTTGTTGGAGAAAGACACTCCAAAAGAACTGGTGCTATGGTTCGTGATCTTATTGTAGAGACTTTGGAGGCAAATGACGGCAGGTTGCATATAAGTAAAAAGATGCTTCAGGCGATCACGGATCTTAGAATGTTTCTTTATGAAAATGTGTATCGATATTACAAAGTGCATAACGAGTTTGAAAAGGCGCAGCGAATTATCCAGGATCTATACGGCCATTTTTTGGCAAATGGATTGGGACATTTTGACGGACATTCCTGGCAATCATTTGGCACGGATTCCTGGACTAATCAAAAACAGGCGCACAGGCAGGTGTGTGATTTTATAGCTGGAATGACAGATCGTTATGCTATGCGTATTTATGAGCAGATTTTTCTGCCGAAACCTTGGAATGTTGGATTGTGAGTAAATGTTCGGGTTGGGTTAAAAATATCCCAAGCCAATGAATTGTTACCAGATTTAAGGAATTTTAGTGAATAAAAGTATGGAAAATATAAACGAAAAAAAGACCTTGGCCAAAAGTTATCAATTCGATAATGTTGAAGAAAAATGGCTTGAACGTTGGACAGAAGCTGGGTCATTTCAGGCAAAAATGGAAGATGGAAAGCCCTCCTTCTCCGTTGTGATCCCCCCTCCAAATGTTACCGGCGTTTTGCATGTGGGACATGCTTTAAACAACACTATGCAAGATGTGTTGGTACGCTATCATCGAATGTGCGGTGATAATACTCTATGGGTACCAGGCACTGATCATGCAGGGATAGCCACTCAAAATGTAGTTGAACGACAACTGGCCACGGAAGGTAAAGGACGACATGATCTTGGACGTGAAGCGTTTGTCGAACGAGTTTGGGACTGGCGTAAAGAAAAGGGCAGCACCATAATTAACCAGTTAAAACGTATGGGCGCATCCTGTGATTGGGAGCGTGAACGCTTCACCATGGATGAAGGTTTGTCCACGGCTGTACGTGAAGCCTTTGTCAAACTGTATAATGACGGCCTGATTTATAAGGGTGATTATATTGTAAACTGGTGTCCGCGCTGTCACACGGCACTTGCTGATGATGAAGTGGAGCATGAGGATAAAAAGGGTAAGCTCTACCATATTCGTTATCCTTTTGCCGATGGCTCGGGGCATGTGGTTGTAGCCACAACCCGTCCGGAAACCATGCTTGGCGACACAGGAGTTGCAGTGCATCCTGACGATGAACGCTATGCACATCTTGCTGATGTGGGTATTTCATTGCCACTCACTGATAGAACGATTCCCGTTGTTTTCGATCACCACGTACAAAAAGATTTTGGAACAGGTGCTCTAAAGGTGACTCCTGCTCATGATCGTGATGATTATGAAATCGGCCTTCGTCATTCGCTCGATATTATGAAAGTGATGGATGATTATGCTGTGATGAACGAAAAAGCTGGGAAGTATGAAGGTCTTGATCGATTTGAGTGTCGTGAGAAAGTCGTGGAAGATCTGAAAACCCAAGGGTTTTTGGAAGAAATTGAAGATTACGATCACGCCGTGGGGCAATGCTATCGCTGTGCAACAGTCGTGGAACCCACTACCTCTCTACAATGGTTTGTTTCGGTGAAACCACTTGCTGAAAAAGCTGTCACCGCAGTGCGTGATGGACGCATTAATATCTACCCGAAAACCTGGTATAACACCTATTATTCTTGGATGGATAATATACGGGACTGGTGTATTTCCAGACAGATATGGTGGGGGCATCGAATCCCTGCCTGGACATGCAAGTCATGTGGTGAGTTGATGGTTGAATCCCATGACCCTGATAAATGCTCCAAGTGCGGATCGGTAGATATTGAGCAGGAAACTGATGTACTTGATACCTGGTTCTCTTCTGCACTATGGCCGTTTTCCACAATGGGCTGGCCGGAAAACACCAAAGAACTGCAAACATTTTATCCAACTTCTGTACTGATCACCTCATTTGATATTTTATTCTTCTGGGTGGCTCGAATGATGATGTTCGGCCTGCATTTTATGGAAGATGAAGTGCCGTTTAAGGATGTGTATCTCCATGCTTTGGTACGAGATAAACATGGAAAGAAGATGTCTAAATCCACTGGAAACGTAATCGATCCTCTAGTTATAATGGAACAGTACGGAACGGATGCCATGCGTTTTACCCTTACGGCTTTTGCTGCGCAGGGACGTGAAATCAAGCTTGATGAAGAACGCATTGAAGGCTATCGCTTTTTTATCAATAAATTGTGGAATGCGGCTCGATTTGCCATGATGCATGTTGAAAATTGTGACGCATCAATCACTGATGTTGTAAACACTCCTGAAGACTTACCACTTGTCCATAGGTGGATATTAAGTAGAACAGATAAGGCAACAGAAGATGTAAGGCGTGCTCTCGATGAATATCGTTTTAATGACGCCGCTTCTGTGATTTATCAATTTGTGTGGCATGAATATTGTGACTGGTATCTGGAATGGATTAAAGCGGATCTGTTTAGCAAAGATGAGACTCTGAAGAATCAGGCAAAAGGAGTTTTGCTGCATGTGCTGGAGACTATTCTCAAGCTTATTCATCCCATTGCACCTTTTGTTTCTGAGGAAATCTGGAGTGTTTTGCCGGGTGATCGGCCTCTGCTCGTAACCAGTAAGTTCCCAGTTGTTTGTGATTGGCAGGATGCAGAAATTGAATCACAAATGGAACTACTCATGGGCATAATCACAGGTTATCGTAATATCAGATCAGAAGCAGATGTTCATCCTTCTGCTAAAATTGATGCGTTTCTTCTTTGCAGTGATGCGACAAAAACAGAATTGATTAAAACATTTGCTCCATCTATTTCTTCCATGACTCGCCTGGAATCCCTTACCATTGCAGATGAGGGAGAAAAACCAGACGATGCCGCCACATATATCTATCAGGATATCGAAATGTATGTACCGCTTAAAGGTTTGATAGATGTGGATAAAGAACGTGAAAAGCTTGAGCGTGAACGCAATAAAATCCAAAAAACTTTAAAACAAATCAACGGTAAACTTGGCAATAAGAAGTTTCTCGCAAATGCTCCGGAAGAAATTATTGAGAAAGAAAAAGGGAAGCAGGCCGAACTTGAGGCAAAGCTTGCTAAAGTCGAAGACGCTGAAAAGAGGCTTGCAGACATTGGATAAGGATATACTACGGCGACAGCTCAGGGGATTTTTAAGAGAAGATATCGGCCATGGTGATTTGAGTAGTGAGCCGCTTTTTGAACGTGGTGAATGTGGCAGTGCAAATCTTGTGGCCAGAGAATCTTTTGTAGTTGCCGGAGCAGCAAGTGTAGCCGCAGAAGTGTTTTGTCTGCAAAATGATACAATTGTGTGCACAGATGCCGTGCCGGATGGCTGCAATGTTGTTGCTGGTGATATTCTTCTTACGGTAAAGGGTGCTGTGGTTGATCTGCTTAAGGCCGAACGGGTGGCCTTGAATTTGTTGCAACGTCTCTCGGGAATAGCGACACTGACTGCTAGATTTGTTGAAAAAACGAAACAGTATCCTGTGCGGATAACCGATACTCGAAAAACAACTCCAGGTCTACGGATGCTGGAAAAATATGCGGTACGAGCAGGAGGTGGGTATAATCATCGCTTTAATTTAAGTGATGGCGTATTGATTAAGGATAATCATATTGCGGCCTGTGGTTCCATAACCAGAGCAGTTCAGACTCTGCGTGAAAAAATTCCTCACACCATCAAAATCGAAGTTGAAACAGATACGTTGGAACAGGTTCAGGAATGTCTTGAATGTGGCACTGATATTATCATGCTCGATAATATGGATCGTGAAACAATGAAAAAGGCTGTATCTATGATTGCTGGTAAGGCACTGGTTGAGGCATCCGGTGGCGTGAACCTTGATAGTGTAGAAGGGATTGCCGCAACTGGTGTTAATATTATTTCAGCTGGTGCCCTTACTCATTCTGCACCTTCTTGTGATATAGGAATGGACTGGAATAATATGTCTTGAATGCTTATTTTTTAGCATACGCTGAATAGTTACGGAAAAATCTTGATTATTTGTAATTAAGATTGCAATAATAAGGTGATATGGAAAGAAAGATTCTATTGTCCGTACAGAAAGAAAAAATACTCTAGGGAAGGTGTTAAAATATGCGTTGCCCAAAATGTGGTTATATCTCATTTGATCATATCGAAAAGTGTCTGAAATGTAAGAAAGATATTTCGGGGAGTATAGAAGTTGAAGGCACAACCTATAACGCCGTTGCACCTTCTTTTCTTCGGATTCCAGGTGAGGAAGATATTGAATCTGATATGCTTGAAGCTGTCGAATTTGATGACGAAGATGATGCACATGACTTTTCTGATCCTGATTTGGCTATTCTGCTTGATGAAGACGATGATGAGGAACTAGAAGGTGAAATCACCTTTAATAATGCTAACGAAGATGACTTTGATAACGAAGACGACTTTTTGTTTGACGTAGATGCTGATGCCGATGAAGGCAGTGAAGAAAGTTTTGATTTGGCCGATGATTCATCCGAAACTGTGGCAACAGCACAAACCACACTGACAATTCCTGAAGAATTGGCTGATATTTCCGATCTCGCTCCTCCAGAAGATACTATCGGAATCCCTGCTCCTGCTGTTGAAGAACTGGAACTTTCATTTGATGAAGAACTACGTTTTGATGAAGATACGGATCTTGATGGGCTTGACCTTGATCTTGGCTTGAGCTCTTCAGAAGATATGGAAGATACCGATTTTTCTTTCTCGCTGGATGATATTGATCTATCGACTGAAAAAGTTACAAAGGATGATAGTGACCTTGATGGCCTAAACATGGATATGGATCTTGGTGCAATTGGATCACCACCCGCAAAATCAAAAGATAAATCCCAAGGAAGCTTAGACGGTATAACTCTTTCATTAGATTGATGAATTTTATTTTTATTAGACAATGATCCAGAAGATATTGAGAATATGTGGTGTTTTTTTTAAGTTATCTTCCGTTGGAAGAGAAAATTAGTTGACACCAGATAAAATGTTATGTTAAAAAGCACTGCATATAGGTGCCGGGATAGCTCAGTCGGTAGAGCAACGGACTGAAAATCCGTGTGTCCCTGGTTCGATTCCTGGTCCCGGCACCAACAATTTAAGGCACTTAGCTCATTTACGAGTTGAGTGCCTTTTTTGTTGTGTGAGACTCCATGCGAGACTTTTCTCTCGCAGCCTCATAATGACGAATAGCTTGCTTCTATGTTTCATTAAAACTGTGCAAATAAATTTCTGTGGTTTTGCGGTTTTCATGACCGAGAATTTTTTGAATAGTGCCAGTGGGAGCACCAGCATTATCCATTAGTGATGCACCTGCATGTCGAAGAGCGTGGAATCTGAAATAAGGAACGTCCGCCTTTTTGCATAGGGTTTTCATTATCTTTTTCCTATCCTTGTATGGCCCTTCTTCCCAGAGTTTTGTTTTGCTACTTTTATAGTAAATATTCGGGTTGACAAATAATCTGAAGAAAACTCGGAACACAATTCATTCTGTCTGTTATAACAACAAACATGAATGCTACATGCCAACAAACACCTTTTTCTCCGCTTGAAAGATCTGATGATACCCACCTCTCAGATCTGCCTATCGACATCTCGTCCCGAATTACTATATCAGAAAAAGAATATTTGTCACTCAAATGTGAAGTTGGCTATTGGCGAAGCATGCATGAAAAAGCCCTTTCAAGGATAGACAAATTAAATAGAACAATTGCGC
>JAOZTO010000111.1 GCA_029942265.1 Desulfocapsa sp. | reverse complement strand
TTTTTCATTTAACGAAGAGATCGGGCAAAAAGGCATTAAATCAACAGGCTCATGTATTATCGTGCACTTCGAGATCGCACATGGCGGCGTCCCTGAAACACTTACAAGGACAGGGGTTTGATAAAGCAAGGTGGGGTTAATTGGGCACTTACTAAAGATCTTCAATTACCTCTATTTATAAACCGCAAGTCTTCTTTATTTAGAAAAAAGTGTCTGCATAGTGTGCAACTCAACACTCACCGTTCAGCAAGATACTTAACCATCTGGCTCATGGAAAGTTTCATGCTTGACGGTCCTGAACGGATAAAGAAATCTTCCTGTTTTCCGTTGGACAAAAATACAGGACGACGAACTCGCTCACACTCTATGATAAGAATCGTCTGATTATTCACAGAGACAACCTTAAGTTGAACAAATCGTGTGAATTCGGCACCCACATGGGTATTCATCAGGTTTTTGAAGTGTAACCTGCATTTATCTTCATTTACAAAATTATCTTTTTCAATTCCGATAACTGCCCCTGCATCATCAACACCAATAAGCAGGATTCCCCCATCACTGTTCATAAAGGCGACCACAGCTTTTAGCCAGGCCATTTCAATTTCCTTACCGTTTTTACCTGATTTCAGGTTGAATCGCATGGTAGATTTGAACTCTAGTGAAGTGGATTCGCCGGCCTGAATAAGTGCGGTAAGTTCAGATTGTAACTCGTTCTTGTCAATTTGCTGTTTGGGAAGGTTTCGTAGCTGGTGTCCATATTTACGGACAAGAAAAACAGCCATAATAATTCCTGCAAAGAGAATGGAACCAACAACAAGAGCAAATCGCAGCCACTGTTTGTGGAGATCCTCAAAAATATCATCTTCTGGAATAACCACAGCTACCCATACATCATCATTTGCATCAGTCAGTGGGCTTAATCCGAGCCACCATACTTTACCGTCAACTTTTATAGATGTTCTTAGATTGTTTTGTTCGATTGTTTGAAACGTTTTGCTTACTGCTGAAAGTAGTTGCTCTGAGTGGGATGACGTTTTAGTTTTCTTGTTAAGCGTTTTTGTTTGAATATTTGCGCTGATGTTACCAAGAAATGTGGCATCTTTTTCAAGAAGAAATATTTGACTGTTTGAGGTAATCTTGAGCTGTTTCATAAAATTCAGTAAATCGTTAATCGTAAATGAAACGGCAGAAACGTAGGTTGTGTCTTCGTTGTGCCGATTCTTCCAACGGCGACTGGCGGTAATTCCCTCCTCTTTTGTTGTTTCAAGAGCGTATGCGTCAGTAAGAAAAAAAGGCTGTTCATGAGTAATGTTCATTGCACCCTGAAACCAGACAGTTGTCTCAGGGGTATAATTCTCATTTTTCCGGGTTACACTGTCAACACTTTTTCCATTAACCCAAAGTGAAGTTGTGGATTTCGATTGTGCGTATTGATGGAGTATCCATTTATTATTGAAATGTGAAAGGAAGGCGCTATTACCGCTGGTATCAGCAAGAGCTATGGAGTGGATATTTGGCTGGATTTCCATTAGTGCCTGGAACTGTGTAGCAAGAAGAGTAGGGCTGCCAAGCTTAAGAAGACCGGATTCACCCCATTTACTAAGGAGGTGTATGACATTACCCAAAGGCTCTACGAAGGATTGAAAGTGCATTGAAACCTGCTGATTGGCTTCATTGATAAGAATAGTTGAAACATCTCGCTGATTTTTTACGCCTTGAAAAAATACAATTGCAAGTATTGCCCCAGACGTGACAAAAAGAATAAGCAAAATATCGCGAAGGAGACGTTTTTTTATATTACGTGGGTATCCTTTAAAGATGTCAGTGAGTGTAGTGCTGATGGACATGGTCTTATGCCTTTGGGGGATTTGTACATATTCTAAGGGCAATATACCCAACAATACCAGAAAAAAGTGAGGCGGCAAGAATACCTATCTTGGCATTTAAAAGATACTCTTCATTGGTAAATGCCAGTCCGCCAATAAAAATAGACATGGTGAAACCAATGCCTGCAAGAAGGCTGACGCTGGCAATTTGCGGCATGGTGACACCTTCCGGAAGTCGACTGATATTAAGTTTTACAACCAGCCATGCAAAGAAAAATATTCCAAAAAGTTTCCCGACGGTGAGTCCTGCGATGATGCCAATCGTTACAGGATGTGCAAAGCTTTCGCCAAGTGTTGCAATGTTGATTGGGATACCAGCATTAGCAAGCGCAAAAATTGGAATTATAAGAAAAGAAACCCAAATATGAAGATGGTGTTCCATACGTTGCAGTGGGCTAGCCATACAATGGACAAAATTCTCCATGGATTGAAGAATTTTCTGCTGTTTATCATTTTGCATTATATGCTTATTGCTTTCATGAAGATTTTCAAAACTCGTAGTGAGTTGTCGCATTCGTCTTATAAATGGAAATGCATTGCAAAGAGAGTTTGCCGGTACCGTTAAGGCTGCAATAACACCTGCAAGGGTTGCATGAATGCCAGATTCAAGCATACCAAGCCAGAGAAGAGTGCCAAAAATAAAATAGGGGAGAGGGCGTCGTATTCCAGCTATATTCGATATGACGAGCAGAAGAAAGGCAACACCTGCAAAAAGTAGTGCATAGAGATTGATCTGTTCAGTATAGAAAGCAGCAATCACTAAGACAGCACCAATATCATCAACAATGGCTAGGGCAAGCAAAAAACCTACCAATGCTTTAGGGATTCGCTTACCTAGGAGTGCTAAAACTCCCATTGCAAAGGCAATATCAGTTGCCATGGGAACCCCCCAACCAGCGATGGCATCGGTATCGTAAGTGAAGGAAGCATAAATAAGAGCTGGGACGAGCATGCCACCAATGGCACCTGCAATTGGTAGGATTGCCTGTCTGAAATCTGCCAGCTGGCCAACGAGAAACTCCCGTTTAATTTCAAGACCGACCATAAAGAAAAATAACCCCATCAAACCATCATTGATCCAGTGTTGGAGTGAATGTGTTATTGAGAAAATACCACTTCCAACGGTTACTTTGTGATGTAATACAGCCATATATGTCGGATATAATGGCGAGTTGGCAAGAACAAGGGCAATGACGGTACAGGCCATAAGCAATAGGCCAGATGATGCTTCTTTATGTGCAAACGCTTCAAGCGGAGTAAGGGCTAGCTTAAAGTTTCGCTCAATGGTATTTCGTGAGTAAAAATTAGAAAAACATTCGGAGAGAGTATCTTTGTTCAAAATATAAATCCTACAGCGTTTAGGAACGGGGACGAAATAACTTCCCCATCTATACATCTCATCTTCAGGCCATCTGCGACCGATCTTTAATCTAAAAATCCTCAACGTAGCCCTGCTATGCCTGCGGTTTTTAGATTTTCAGATCGATCACATATGACCTAAAGCTGAGCGCCTACATGAGGAAGTTATTTCGTCCCCGTTCCTTAGTTATGGAGCAAGAGTTCCGGATAATACTTGTGAGTCAGTAACAAAGGAAATCCCTTGCTGCATTTTAGTGCCAATCATAATTCCTTCAATGATAGGCTCTGTTATGGCGTCTTTGCTTTTCCATGTAACAATAAATTTTGCACCTGAACCACCAAGTGTGTCAGATTCTGGGACAATATAACGGGTGGAAGCTAGTGGTGCAATAGATAGTGCTGTCTCTTGGTAACTAGCGAGTAATTTTCCATTGGAATCGTAATAGTCCACTTTTTCCAGGATGAATGGGAACTGAATGTCAGTATTTCTGATACTGATGATGGACGTGAGCTGAAACGGTTTGTCTTTGTATCGAGAATCTGCGTATATGTGTGAATACACGGGAAGATACACAGTCTGATCAAGCCAGCGTTGCGCAGTGAATGCGTTACAGTCTTTTGGAATAAAACTTGAGAATAGCAGAAAAAAGGCAGTATAGGAAATGAGTGATAATGAAGAACTATAAGGTGATTTCATGATGTTTTCCCTGATTGTATAATGGTGTTGGCAATTTCTTTTGAAAGTCTGGAAAGCCCGATACTCAACCCTTTCACAAGTGCAGTGAAACTCGAATCATCAGGGGGAATGGTGTAGCTTGATGTCGCTGCATGAATGATTACCTGATCTTCGTTCAGTATTTTCCATCTGGCTTGAGTTAATGCGTCTCCATGTGTGTCTTTTTCGAAATGGAGAAGAGTGATCTTAACTTGCAGTCCCTTTACACCATACGTATTCGGGAAGCTGTATAAAGATACATCGGCAAGCTCAGCAGATAGATTGTCCATTAGGGTGTTGAGAAACATCTCCTGAAGGTTTCCAGCCCAGCGGTGCTGTTCGTTAATAGTAATTGAATAGGCAGAATTTTGACTGATTAACTGCCCCTTATTAAGCGACGAAACGATATGGATAGGGCCTACTATGACATCAGGGAGAGGCTTTGCTGTTGCTGTTGTTGTATGTGCGGATGAGTCGAGTGTGTAGTAAAAATATGGGAGACTTGTCTTCATGCAACCGGATGTGAAAAGAAGCAGTAAAATCGCCATAATTACACGTACAGATACCGTTTTTTTCTTATTCATTACTCGGTTCTCCTGAGTTCTGTAAACCAAATATTAGTGCTTCCGGGTTGCGGTGTATATACTCGCTAAGTCGTTCAATGGCATCGGCTGTTTGTGTAAGTTGCTGGATGGCAGTTGTCGCACTGTAGTAAAGTGGAGATGATGGCTTTAAAATTGATTGTGCCTGAACAAGAAGGTCGTTGGCCTGTTTGACGGTTGCGTCAATTGCGCTAAGTGTTGTTTGTGCGCTTTTGACAATTGGATCAATCTGTCTGTCAAGAGATGATACCACAGCATCTGCATTATTAGTGAGGGCATTAAATTGAGCTAATCCGCTGTCGACCTGTTTGAGGATTGATGGAATATCAGAGTGTAACTGCACTAATATTTGATTGAGGAGAACTGTGGTAGATGAAAGTTCATCAACAAGACCTTGGGTCTTTGTATTGTCAAGAGTTTTTGCAAGGCCGGAGGTGAGTTGGTCTAGTGAATCAAAGGTTCTCATCACTTTTGTGAATAATTTATCAAAATCAACACCTTCCATAATTTTTGTAATTTGCTGCATCTCGGATGGAAGGGAGGGGATTTCAACGTAATGACCGATTCTATCCCTATATACTGCCTTGCTGTTTTTGTAAAAAGCAAGATCCACATATCGTTTTCCAGTGACAAGGCTGACAAGCTTAAGCTTGGCTCTTAAGCCACTATCACACATTTCTTTTAAATATTTTGAAATGTCTTTATTGGATCCTAGATGGGGGGAGTTGACTATCAGAGAATCTGCTGCATCAAGAGAAATAATAACAGGAATAACCAATGCATGGTCTGGTGATTCGTCAGGCTGGATATGTATCCTGATATCCTTTACCTGTCCAACTGTGACACCTCGATAGGTAACAGGTGCACCAATGTTTAACCCTTGGAGTGAACCTTCGAAGAAAATGATGACCTGAGTATCTTTTGAAAAAAACTTACCGCCGCTAAAAATTACTATTGCAGCCATAATAAGAAAGACTGAAAAAACCACAAATACCCCTATTACTACTGGTTGGATTTTTTTGTTTGCCATATGGATCCTGTTACGTTGTTTACTTCTCTGAAGGCTACCCTGAAAATGATGCGGATCGTCTGAGGAATTTTTTTACCTTACAACTATCACTTTTATTGGCAAGATCTTTAGGGTTTCCTGTTGCCAGCATCGTTTTTGTGTCTGTATCAAGAAAAATAGAATCATCAGCAATTGCAAATATCGATGGCAGTTCATGGGTAACGATGATAATAGTTGCACCAAGGCTGTCTCGTAGCTCAAGAATAAGATCATCAAGCAGTCTCGAACTTATAGGATCTAGTCCAGCTGACGGTTCGTCAAAGAAGAGAATGTCAGGGTCGAGTGCGATGGCACGGGCAAGTCCAGCTCGTTTTTTCATTCCACCACTGATTGCGGAGGGGAGAAAGTCGGTAAATCCTTTTAACCCAACGAGTGCTAACTTGAAGTCTACAATTTCCTGAATAACACGGGGCGAAAGCTGTGTGAATTGCTGTAATGGCAGAGCCACGTTTTCACCAATGGTCATGGAACTGAAAAGAGCGCCTGATTGATATAGTACACCACAGTGCTGCATTCGCAATACTCGTTGTTTTGCAGAACTTTCCCAAAAATTCATGTCTGAATAATAAATGTTTCCAGCTGCTGGTCTTTTAAGACCTGTGAGATGTCGTAATAGGGTCGATTTACCGCAACCGGATTCACCCATAATTGTAAAAATAGATCCTTGCTTGATGGTGAATGTCAGGTTTTCTTGTAATACAAAATCACCATAAGCCATGGTGAGATCCTGCACACGAATAAGGGAATTTGAAGTACTCATTAAACCCCTATTAAGTTAAAAAAGAATGTGAATGCAGCATCTGTAATAACGATAAGTACAATTGCACTCACCACGGCTGAAGTTGTTGCCTCTCCCACGGCTCCTGCACTACGACCGCAGTGCATTCCTTTAATACATCCACAGAAGGCAACAATATATCCAAATGCAACAGATTTGATCATTCCCACCATAAAATGTTTTAGTTTGATAGCCTTAACTGTCTGCTCGTAATAGAGAATTGGGCTGATGTCGAGAGAGAAACAACCGATAAAAAATCCACCCAGAATTCCTAGGAAATCAGCACATACAGCAAGAAGAGGCATCATGATAATAAGTGCGGTCATCCGGGGAAGTACCAAGAAATCAAGAGGATTAAGACCCATGGTTTGTAAGGCATCAATTTCCTCATTTACCTGCATGGAACCAAGTTGTGCTGCAAATGAGGCCCCTGTACGGCCAGCCATTATGATAGCTGCCATCATAGGTCCCATTTCACGTGTCATAGTAAGTCCAACCAGGTTAGCAACGAAAATATCAGCACCAAACATCTGTAACTGAACAGAACCGATAAAGGCAAGAGTAAATCCGACAAGAAAAGCAATCAGACTGACAATGGGTAGAGCCTGGGGGCCGCAGTCATATAAGAAAAATATAAAGTCTCTTTTGAGAAAGCGGGCACGTCCTGAAAAGAGTCGAAGATAGGAAAGAACAATTTCACCAGTAAAAGAAAGCATGTCAACGGTTTGATGAAAAATCTGAATATTATGATTTCCGATTTCTTCAAAAAAGCCTGGTTCTGAATGGTTTTTGTCGCTTGAATGTCCTGCTTTCTTTTGAGAAAGCCTGATAAGTTGCTGGATACCGTCGGGCAAGCCTTGGTAATCGATCTCAATCGAATGTGAAGCAGCATGTTGCGTTATGGCTGAGAGCTTTACGAGAAGCAGGCTGTCCCAGTCAGTTAAGGCATCAGTGTTAAATGAAATACTTTTAATATGTGGTGGCAGAGATTTTATAATATCAGGACTATTGCAGCCATCGCCATTAATAGTCCAGGAACCAGTAAAAATGAAACAGAAGTTGTCCTTATCCTGACTGGTTTGAA
>JAOZTO010000110.1 GCA_029942265.1 Desulfocapsa sp. | reverse complement strand
TATTTTTAGAAAATTCTTCGATTTTGAACAAAATGCCTATTCTCGGACAAGCTCCCAGTCGAAAATTTACTATTTTCTAATACCTAGTGCTTCAATGAGACTGCGATACTTCGTCACATCTTTCTTCTTCAGATAATCAAGCAAACTGCGTCTCTGACCAACAAGCTTCAACAACCCCTGACGGGAGTGATGGTCTTTTTTATGGGTTTTAAAATGATCAGTTAAATACTGAATTCGGTCAGTAATTAGTGCGATCTGTACTTCGGAAGATCCTGTATCATTAGAATGAAGTTTAAACTTCTCTATAATTTCATTTTTTGTAACCGCTGATTGTGCCAAAACAAACCTCCTGTTTCTGTATATATAAATGTTTTTATACTTTTTTTCTATCCAAGTCCCGGTGGCGGGGACGTTATAACCATATCATGTAACACGTCACAGATTTATTGCAATAGATTACGTACATCAGCAACAGATAAGACTTTCTGAAACAGTTTATCCCTTGCCTCTTCTTCCAATAAATCTTTCCCTGCAACACTGTCACGAACGTGAAACTGACCACTTCGTGTGCGACGCAAGTCTGTCAAATAAGCCCCACAGCCAAGCGCCTTTCCAATATCAGCCCCTAATGTCCTGATATATGTCCCCTTGCTACATACAACCTTTATTGTGAGATAAGGCGATTCATCATTCAACTCCTGACCTTCATCAGTACGTTCGAGGGTAAAAATATGTATACTTCGGGGTGGTTTCTCTATTGCTATCCCTTTTCTGGCATAATGATACAAGGGCTTTCCTTTATGCTTCAGGGCAGAATAGATGGGAGGAACCTGTTCTATTGCTCCTCGAAATTTTTCAAGGCATTCCTCAACCGTAATTGCTGAAAGAGCAGGTACGGACTTTACCGATGTGACTTCTCCCTCGGGATCCTGAGTTGTTGTCTCTATTCCGAGACGAACTGTGGCAAGATACTCCTTTTCGCCTTCCATTATCTGGCTTATTAGCTTGGTTGCTGGTCGTCCTGCACATATAACTAACAAACCAGTAGCAAACGGATCTAGAGTTCCAGCATGACCAACTTTTTTTATTCCAAGAGCTTTTCGTACTTTACGAACAATGTAAAAAGAGCTTGATCCCTTAGGCTTATCTACCAGAAAAGCCCCAGCTTCGAATTCAGTGTCCATCAACTTTGATTTTTAAACCACAGCTTGGGTTAATGCAGTAAGCACTAAACTTCGTACATCTTGCACAGGCTTACCATAAATACGAAAGCCAGCGGCGTTCTTATGCCCACCACCACCAAAAGTTGCTGCAACGGCAGCAACATCAACATTTCCTTTAGCACGCAAACTCACCGACACAGCACCATTTCCAGTTTCTTTTATAAATCCTGCAACTTGCACAGTGCTTAGCGATCTCGGGTAATTAATAAAGCCCTCAACATCATCACTATTTGCACCACTATGACCAAACATATCAACACTCGCATGAATCAAAGCAATCCGAGCATCTGAATGCACAGTCAATGTTGCCAGAACCATTTCCATCAAGCGAAGTCGTTCTAATGTGTAGTTCTCGTAAATATGTGCAGCTACTTCATCGGTTCGCACACCTTTTTCCACAAGATCTGCTGCAATTCTTAACGTTCGTGCACTTGTACTTTGATAACAAAATGAACCAGTATCAGTAACAATAGCAACATAGAGACAAACAGCAGCAATTAAAGATACTTGTGCATCCATTGCAAGTGCGAGTTCGTAGACCATTTCTCCTGTTGAAGAACAGTCAGAGTCAAGCCAAAGATGCGTTCCAAATTCACGGTGTCCATAGTGATGATCAATTACCAGGAAGGGAGTAATACTCAGCAAGGTATTTCCTGCATCTCCCATACGTCCTGAATCACCACAATCCAGAGCAATGGCAACGACTTTTCCGCCATCGTTTTCACCCTGCTTTGCAAAGTCTATTGCAGCATTACTATCAGTACTGCCAAGCTCAATACCCGGTAGAAAATCGTATAAGTATGAAACAGGTGCATCAAGATAACGAAAGACCTTTTTGCCTTGTGCCTCAAGTATATCTCCTAATCCAAAAAGCGACCCTAGTGCATCACCGTCAGGATGAACATGCGTAATGAGCACGACATGACTAGCATCTTTAATAGTATTGACAATGATATCAGGAATCATCAATGACCTCACTTCTCTCTGAGGCGATTTCATCAAGTAATGCCTCAATCTCACTTACCTTTTCGGCCTTGGCATCGTAAATGAATTTTAATGCTGGGGTGTATCGAAGATTTAATATTTTTGCTAGATGACTGCGTACAAATCCAGTGGCATTTTTAAGGGCAGTTGAAACCTGTTGGTGATTTTTTTCACCACCGCTAATTGTATAATATATTTGAGCATTCTTTAAATCGTCAGTTACATCAACTCGTGAGATGCTGACATCACTTAACTTCTGATCTCGCACCTTCTGCAAAAAGAAAAGTGACAACTCCCTCTGAACAACATCTGCTACCCGAGTTGAGCGTTTTCGATCCCGTTTGCCAAGGCCAACGGATTCTATCGTTTCTTTTGGATTCCACATAGTTACATCCACCATTACTAAGAAGCTAGCCCCTAAGAGATTGGCTACAATAGGCTTTCCGTTCAGAATCGAAGAGCTTTCTAAAACTTACGAGTTTGGGCGAAAGGCCATTCTCGGACAGCCTCCTAGCTCTCTTCTTCCGTATCTTCCGCATCCTTCTTTTCATGAAGAGCAGTACCAAGGCTTGCTGCAACCTCTTTCATCACAAAAGCTTCAAGAACATCGCCAACCTTAATGTCGTTAAAATTCTCGATAGACATACCACACTCATACCCAGAAAGAACTTCCTTCACATCTTCCTTAAAACGGCGTAGCGATTCTATCTTTCCTGTGTTCACAACAACACCGTCCCGAAGGACATGAACCATGGCATTCCTGGTAATTTTACCATCTGCCACGGAACAACCGGCAATGGTACCAACTTTGGGTGCCTTAAACGTCTCACGTACCTCAGCGTTACCAATTACATCTTCGACAAAATCAGGTGCGAGCATACCGACCATTGCAGCTGTAATATCATCAAGTGCGTGATAGATAACATCATAAGAACGCATATCCACATTTTCTTTGACAGCCAGCTCCTTCACTTTGCCTGATGGACGTACATTAAAACCTATGATAATAGCTTCTGATGCAGAGGCGAGTAAGACATCAGAATCAGTCATTGTGCCGGTACCTTCATGAAGGATCTTCACTTTCACTTCTTCTGTGGAAAGTTTTTCAGCCGCTTTTCCGAATGCTTCCAATGTACCCTGCACATCTGCACGAAGGACGATGCGTAGTTCCTGAACATCTCCTTCATTCAACTTCTCAAACAGTGAATCAAGTGACACCTTAGATCCAGATGCAAGCTCGCTTTCACGAACTTTCAAAGTTCTAGCCTGAGCAACATTTTTAGCCATTTTTTCATCGGTTACGACGACAAATTCATCACCTGCAGAGGGAACACCACTGATACCCTGTACCTCCACTGGTATAGAAGGCCCTGCACTTTTGATTGGCTGGCTTTTGTCATTCAATAGTGCTCTTACTTTTCCACTAAACTGACCGACAACAAAATGATCTCCAGCCTGTAGTGTACCTTCTTGAATTAGAACGGTTGCAACTGCCCCACGCCCTTTATCAAGTTTAGCTTCAACCACGCGCCCCCTAGCTTTTCGCTCAGGGTCTGCTTTAAGCTCCATCATTTCAGCCATCAGCTCAATATTTTCCATGAGCGTATCTATACCGATATTGTTTTTAGCTGATATTTCCACAAAAATAGTTTCACCACCCCACTCTTCAGGGGCAAGATTAAGATCTGCAAGCTCTCTTTTCACTCGTTCAGGATCTGCATTTTCTTTATCAATTTTATTTACTGCAACAAGTAACGGAACCTCTGCTGCCTGAGCATGGTGAATTGCCTCACGGGTCTGATCCATGACCCCGTCATCTGCTGCAACAACAAGTATAACAAGGTCTGTTATTTGAGCACCACGAGAACGCATCTCAGTAAATGCGGCATGACCTGGAGTATCGACAAACGTCACATCACCAGCCTGGGACTGAACGTGATATGCACCAATATGTTGAGTAATGCCTCCAGCCTCGCCTTCTGCCACATCTGTTTTTCGAATAGCATCAAGAATGGAAGTTTTTCCATGATCGACATGCCCCATGACTGTAATAACTGGCGATCTTGATACCGCTACACCACCGCCTTCCTGAAGATCCAGTTGTTCAACCCCAATTTCCTCTGTTACAGCCTGTTCAACCTCATACCCAAAATCAGAGGCCACTAATATTGCAGTATCTACATCAAGTGCCTGATTAACAGTCGCCATAACACCAAGGCCCATTAATTTAGCAATAATTTCATTGGACTTAATACGCATACGATGGGCAAGATCGCCAACGCTGATAGTTTCATACACCCTGATTTTTTTCTTACTGGCTTTCATTTCTGCCGCAGGCTGCTGAGGAGCGTTCTTTACTCTGCCACGCCCTTTTTTACCACGTTTACCGTATCGCTGGTCACCGTCATAACCAAATCGTGTAACCCTGACATTTTTCCGTCCTTTTTTAGCTCCCTTCCGGTTTCCTTTTTCATTTTTCCGTGAATCATCTTCACTTTGAGGAGCATTCTCTTTTTTACCTTTTTTCTTTCCACGGGCTGGAGCGGAAGGATCAGCTGGTGGCTGCTGTCCTTGTGTTTTTGGAGCTGGTCTTCTTGCTGGTGGTCGTCCTGTTTTTCTTCGAGGGGTCGGTTTTTCTTCCTTGGGAAGTTCTATGGTTCCGACAACTTTAGCAATTCCAGTTTTTACAGGAGGTTTTTTTTCTTTAACCACTGGTTTTGTATTTTTATCTGCTTCATTTTTAGTCACAGAAGCTTTGTCCTTCGCTTCCTGTGCAGCAATTTCCACAGCTTTTCTCTCAGCCTCTGCATCATCCTCAGCAGCCTGAGCAATAAGTTCTTCAACGGAAGGAGCAGCTATAACTGGTGCTTCTGCCTCGGCTTCTATTTCAACTTCTACTTCAGCCTCAGCCACAGCCTCAGTTTCAGTCTCAATAGTTTTTTCTTCTATTGTAGTGAATTTTTCATCCTCGGATGCACTGACAACTTCAGTTGTATCCACATCTTTCGGCTCATCAGAAGTTTCATCCTTTGGACGACGACGAATAACTGTAGCACGACGGCGAATAACTGTAGTACCAGATTTGTCACTGTCAATTCTCTTTTCAACCAGTGCAGACTTGGAATCCTTCAAGACTTCTGTACGGATCTTCAAAGCCGTTTCATCGTCAACTGTTGAGCTATGACCTTTCACATCATATCCAAGCCCAATCAGTTTCTCAGCCAAAGCTTTACTGGCCATACCGGCCTCTTTAGCCAATTCATAAACCCTAACCCTACTCATTCCCTACTCCTGTCTTTCCCAGTTACAAATATAATGATGGCGTCGTAAAAACTCTCCATCTGCTTCGTTGCTACAAATGGAGTTTTTTCACTTAGCCATCTCAAATTTGACCTTTTTACAAGCTTGTCATATAAATGTGATGCCGTTGTAAAAATACTCAGCCATCAAAATGTAAACCCACATTTGACAACACGGTCAAATCGTGAATAGACGTGTAATATAAATCAATTCAGACGAAAAGCCCTTTTCCACCCCTGTCTTCGAGTCAAAAAGTGATGACTACATGCTTTATCTTTGCAACAATACGCTCCACGTCCAGACATACTGTGCAATATATCCACAACAGCAAGTTTTTCCTCATCATCCCACACATATCGCATAAGTTTATTTTTTTCAAACTGTTTACGACAGACAACGCAGGTTCGAATCGGATACACCTGTTTACTTTTGTTCATCCTTCTGTGCATCCTCAACAACCTGTTCCACAGGTGCTTCAGCCACAGCAGAATCGTTTTTTGCTTCCTCTGCGACATTCCCATCAACGGTAGGTTCTTCGGCTTTACTATCTTCTTCTTTTGTCAAAGATGCTGTAGTTATACCCTCTTCAATCATTTTTTTTGCAGTATCAACGAAGTGCTGTGCCTGATCTTCACCAATTGATCGAATAACTATCAAATCTTCAACTGCAGCTTCCGCCAGCTTTTCAATGGAATAAATACCACGGGCAAGAAGTTGATCGGCCATTGGTTCGTCAATCCCACCAATAGCAAGAAGTGTCTGGTATCCCGGATCTTCCAAATTTGCATAGCGTTGTTCACTCTTCACATCAATTCGCCAACCGAGCAACCTTGATGCAAGGCGTACATTTTGTCCCTGACGACCTATTGCCAGTGAAAGTTGGTCGTTTGGCACAACAACCAAAAGAGTTTTGGCCTCTTCATCAGCCATAACCATCGATACGTGGGCTGGAGCCAAGGCATTGTACACGTATTTCGCAGGATCTGGACTCCAGGGAACAATATCAATTCGTTCACCCTGTAATTCCTGTACGACATTCTGTACCCTTGATCCCTTCATTCCTACACATGCTCCCACAGGATCCACATCTGTTTCAAGGGAGCTAACAGCAATTTTTGCCCTAAACCCCGGTTCACGACTGACTCCCATAACCTCTACAATACCTTCGGCGATTTCAGGAACTTCAAGAGTAAATAGTTTAACTAAAAAATCATTACAGGTACGGGACAAGATCAGTTGAGAATCTCTGGCATTCTGACGAACATCATCAAGGTACGCCCTAATACGATCACCCTGTTTGAAGGAACGTTTGGGGATCTGCTGGTCGCGCGGCAAAATAGCATCTGTACGCCCAAGATTAACCACCATATTACCACGTTCAAAACGTTGAACAATACCGCTTACAACTTCGCCCTTTCGATCTTTAAACATCTCAAAAATAACGTCACGCTCGGCATCTTTCATTTTATGGATGATGACTTGTTTGGCAGATTGCGCAGCAATACGTCCTAAATCTTCAATGTTTTCCATTTTTTCGCCAAGCTCATCACCCATCTGAACTTCAGGATCAAGAACTTGTGCTTCTTCAAAGGAAATTTCTGTTTGCTCGTCTTCCACAGTCTCTACTACTGCACGAAACTGAAAAACTTCTACTTCACCAAATTCCTCATTGAAGCGCACTTCAATATCGCGCCTAGAACCGAGTTTCTTTTTAGCAGCTGATTCCACAGCCTCTTCAATTGCCTCTATCAGCAATTTTTTATCAAAACCACGATCCCTGCAAATCTGATCAATAATACGTTTTAAATCCGATACCATGTCATTCTCCACAAAAAAAACTTACATTTTCTTTGTATTTTTTTCTGTAATTTTTCAGCGTCTTCTCAAAATCTATACTTCGGTCTGTAATATGTGTACCGATATCTCTGAGCCTGTTGATCTAATGCCTTTTGTCCCGATCTCTTCGTTAAATGAAAAATTTTATCCTCGGAATA
>JAOZTO010000109.1 GCA_029942265.1 Desulfocapsa sp. | reverse complement strand
AATTTCAATAGGTTCAGGCAAAGGCGGTACAGGGAAAACAATGCTCATTTGTAACCTCGCCCTCCTGCTTGCCAAAAGTGGAAAGAAGGTCTGTCTGATTGATCTCGACATTGGGGGTGCTGATGCACACCTCTTATTCGGACTCTTTGAGCCAAAATACTCCCTTACTGACTTTTTAAATAGAAAAGTCGAGTCACTTACAGATACAGTTCACACCTTATATTCATTTAATGGATTACAAATAATCCCTGGAACCGGGAGCACATTACAGACAGCAAATATGACCTATCAAGAGAAACAACGACTCTTGCGTGGCATAACAACTATTGATGCCGATGTAATTCTCATTGATATTGGAGCAGGTACAAGCTACCACACATTAGACTTCTTTATGTTTACTGATATACAGATATGTGTCACAACACCTGATCCAACTTCTATAATGGATTTTTACAATTTTCTACAACTTGCAACAATACGAAAGATGCTTGGAAGTTTTTTATCAAGCAGCGAAGTAAGTACAGTTCTAAAGAAAAGAAACTTCAGTAGCCTAAGTGAAGTTTTTTCATTGGCGGAACAGACACAAGATGGGGCAAAGGAGATTGCTCAAAAAGCGTTACATTATTTTCATCCCTTGTTGGTTGTGAATAGAGATGTCTCAAATGGTGGCGTCAATACAGGGAAACTTAAAAAACTTATAGCTAAATACCTGGGAATTGATATTCCTCGACTTGGGGATATACCTGAAGACCAGGCAATCAAGGATGCCCTCAAAGCCTATATTCCAGTTTGTGAATTATCACCTGAAGCGCCTTCATCACTGGCTATAAGCAGTATTGCAGACAAAACCATTCAAATAGTTAACCTGTTCACGAAACAACACAGTTCGTCAATGTCCGACTAGGAGGCTGTCCGAGAATGCCCTTCTCCATCCCTTTTTAAAGATGCGAACAACCCAATAAAAAATTTTTTTTAATTCATAGCCGTTCCTAGCTTGACAGAATACTGTTTATTAAGTATTTTTCTTTGTTTTTCTATAAATATTTGGTGGATTGGTCTATTTTTAAATCTTATATCTTAAAACAATATTAAATAATACACATACAACGCAACAAGGAAAACAAAACCGACTAATATGTTTAACAATCTGACAGACAGACTGGAAGAAGTTTTCAAAAAACTTCGCGGCACCGGCAAACTCACTGAAGAGAACATTAAGGAATCCATGCGCGAAGTGCGTATGGCACTTCTTGAAGCTGATGTTAATTTTCAGGTTGTTAAAGATTTTATTTCCCAAATTAGTGACAAAGCTGTTGGACTAGAAGTCACAAAAACATTATCTCCCGGCCAACAGGTTATCAAAATAGTTCATGAGGGATTAGTAGAACTCCTCGGCGGCACTACTGAAACAATTCGTCTTGATGGTAAGCAACCTGTAACCATCATGATGGCGGGTTTACAAGGTTCCGGTAAAACAACGACATCCGGTAAACTTGCTAAAATGCTAAAGGATAAGGGACGTAAACCTTACCTTGTTCCAGCCGATATTTACCGCCCTGCTGCCATTGAACAGCTCCAGATATTAGGTGAACAACTTAACATTCCAGTTCACCCTTCCAGCACAGACATGACACCTGTTGACATATGTCGTCAAGCTCTAGTGGCAGCTAATGAGTATGGCTACGACACCTTGATCATTGATACCGCTGGTCGTTTACATGTCGACGAAAAGCTGATGGATGAGCTCAAAGAGATTCAGAACACTGTTCAGCTCTCTGAAATTCTATTTGTTGCTGATTCAATGACTGGACAGGATGCTGTCACAGTTGCTGATAAATTCAATAAAGATCTTGAGATAAGTGGTATTGTACTCACAAAAATGGAAGGTGATGCCAGAGGTGGCGCTGCTCTTTCCATTAAAAGTGTCACCGGAAAACCAATCAAATTTATTGGTATTGGCGAATCACTTGATGCACTTGAAGTTTTCCATCCTGATCGTATTGCTTCCAGAATTCTTGGTATGGGCGATGTGCTCACACTTATCGAAAAAGCAGAAGCTGTAGTTGACAAAAAGAAGGCGGAACAACTCGCCAAGAAATTACGCCAGTCTACTTTTACCCTCGAAGATTTTCTTGATCAAATTCAGCAGATCAAAAAAATGGGGTCACTTGACCAAATCATGGGAATGATTCCAGGTATTAGTAAACTCAAACAACTCAAAGATGCCCCTAAGCCTGACGAAAAAGAACTGGCAAAAACAGAGGCAATTATACGTTCCATGACAAAAAAGGAACGTAAGAGTTATAAGATCATTAATGCAAGCAGAAGGCAGCGTATAGCTGCTGGCTCAGGAACAACCGTTACGGATGTTAACCGAGTAATAAAAAGCTATTCTGCCATGTTAAAGATGATGAAAAAAATGCGTGGTAAACCAGGACTTGTAACTGGGAAGAAACGTAGAAAGATGCCTAAAGGCATGCGGAAATAATACAGACCATTTTAAAGAAAACAGATACAATCGGCAGTTAATGCAGAATATACGGGCATAAAGCCTGATTTATGGAGTATTAGAATACGCTCCAATAACAACCATGAGGATATATCAGGAATGGCAGTTAGAATTCGTTTAACAAGACTTGGCAAAAAGAAAAAACCGTTTTACCGTATCGTTGTAGCAGATGCAGAGTGTAAACGTGACGGAAAATTCCTTGACGTGATCGGAACCTATGATCCCCTCAAAGACCCTGTTGTTATCAAGCTTGATCATGCCAAGCTTGAAGACTGGCTCGGAAGAGGCGCACTGCCCACAACAACCGTCAAGAGCATTCTTAAAAAAGCTCCGGCAGTTGAGTAGGATATTATGCAGGAACTGATCTCTTTTATCGCCAAAGCACTTGTGGACAACCCTGATGATGTACAGGTAACCGTCACTGAAGAAGATGATACCATCCTTGTCGATCTGGCTGTCGCCAAGGATGATCTTGGGAAAGTGATTGGCAAACAGGGTCGAACAGCAAGGGCAATGCGTTCTTTGCTCTCTGCTGCCGCAGGAAAGGAAGATAAAAAATCACGTCTTAATATCCTGGAATAAAACCCTGTGTTATGGCAGAAAGTCTTTCTTTTGATACTGAAAAATATGTTTTAATCGCCAAAATCACCAAAGCTCATGGTATAAAGGGCGAGGTGAAGATGGTTGCCTTTTCAGGTGAACTGCAAAGTATTACGCAACATAAAGAACTTTATATTGCCTTACGGGATGACCAGCAACTTATACTGTATACTGTTTTGCGATCACGTGCTGGTAATAAAGAAGCGATTGTTCAGCTTCAGGGCGTGGCAGACAGAAATGAAGCCGAAAAACTTTATGGTTGCCGTGTACTTGTAGAGAAAACTGAGCTGCCAGGGCTTACAGATGATGAGTTCTATCTTCACGAACTTGAAGGACTGCAGGTTACAACTGTCGATGGTGACTTGGTAGGAATAGTTGAATCTTTCTTTAACAACGGGATGCAGAATTTACTGGTTGTTAAAAAAGGAACGGATGAATGTATGATCCCTCTTATTCCTGGAATTATCGTAAAGAGAACACAAACAGATATCACCATTGCACCACCACCTGGACTTCTTAGTATAAATTCAGGTAATAATGCAAAGGAATGATGGCGGCGTAAAAACTAATTGTGATATTTGATATAGTAACTATTTTTCCTGACCTACTCGAATCACCTTTAAATGAAGGTATTATTAGAAGGGCTCGAGAAACTGACCAGGTTACAATTAAAATTTATAATATCCGTGATTTTGCGCCTGACAAACACTCCGTAACTGACGACCGTCCATTTGGCGGTGGCGAGGGAATGGTGATGAAAGCCGATCCCTTGGCTGCAGCAGTGGAAGCAAGTAAAAATAAGAACGGGACTGGCCATGTTATACTGTTAAGCCCTCAAGGCCGGAAATATACGCAGAGTGTTGCAGAGGAATTGCAAACCAAAGAACACCTCATTCTAGTTTGTGGCCGCTATGAAGGTGTTGACGAACGATTTATAACAGAATGTGTTGATGATGAAATATCTATTGGTGATTATATACTCACTGGTGGAGAACTTGCTGCGATGATTCTGGTTGACTCGATTACACGTCTATTACCTGGAGTATTAGGGTGTTCTGATTCTGCTGACAAAGACACATTCAGCAGAAGATTACTAAAACATCCTCAATACACTCGACCAAGAATTTTTAATGGAGTGGAAATTCCTGAGGTATTACTTTCAGGAGACCACTTAAAAATAGCACAATATCGCTTCCTTGAGTCTGTACGCAGAACAATGAAACGACGACCGGATTTATTGGCAGCGGAATTTGGATTCTTCAGTAAAGCAGAGGTGCAATTACTGAAAAAAAACAAGTTATACGAACGGATTAAAAAGCTACATATTGAACAATGACTATACAACAGAGTGGTCTCGACATTGTCCTTGTTCACCACCCTGTACTTAACAGCAAGGGTGAAATAATCGGTTCAGCTGTTACCAATCTTGATATACATGATATTGCACGAGCTGGGAAAACATACGGAGTTGACAACTATTATATTGTCACGCCATATGAGGATCAGCAGGAACTGGTCACACAGATTATTGATCATTGGCAGACTGGGCATGGGGCAAGTCGTAACCCAGCTCGGAAAGAAGCTCTTAAAATCGTACAACTAGCAAGTAGCCTTGGACAGGTTCTTCAGCTAGTCACTGAGAAACGTGGACTTGTACCACAACTCATTAGTACAAGTGCAAGGGTGCAAGAAAAGACTATAAGTTACAATGATGTTCGTGCTAAAATACAAGGCGGTGAAGCGATCCTCCTTCTTTTTGGTACTGCTCATGGGCTTGCACCACAGGTTATGAATAGTACTGATTACAGCCTACCACCTGTCGGTGGAAATACAGGATACAATCATCTTTCGGTGCGATCTGCAGTTTCGATCATCCTTGATCGACTGCTTAGTGTGCAGGAAGAATAACATATAATAACAAGTATATTATCATCCACTCACGTGGTATAACTAACGGAAACTATTATGAGTACAATTATTGACAAAATTGAAATGGAACAGATGCGCCAGGATCATCCTGACTTTCGTCCAGGTGACACTATAAAAGTGTTTATTCGCATCATCGAGGGTGCCAAAGAACGTGTCCAGATTTTTCAGGGCGTGGTCATCAAACGAAAAAAAGCGAATATGGGTGCATCGTACACTGTTCGTAAAATTTCCCATGGTGTTGGCGTAGAAAAAACTTTCGCCCTTCACAATCCTCGTATTGAGAAAATTGAGGTTGTCAGCCTTGGACGTGTTCGCCGCTCCCGTCTCTATTATCTTCGAGACAGACGTGGTAGAGCAGCACGTATCCGCGAGCGCGGTTTTGTGCGCTAGAAAGCAGCACAAATCAAAACCAATACAACTTCCAGAAAATATTCAAAAACTGTTTTCCCTTCCACAAGACGACAGTTTTTTTCTTGAACGCAACTTGCAACAACAGAACTATTCTCTCGTTGCAGGTTGTGATGAAGTTGGCAGAGGGCCTCTTGCGGGTCCTGTTGTTGCCGCCACTGTCATTCTTCCTGATTCATGCGACCACACCCTCTTTTTGGATTCCAAGAAACTTTCCCCGAAGAAACGGGAATCTCTTTTTGACCATCTCCAAGAACTTCCAGCTTCCATAGGAATCGGCGTTGTCTCCCACAAGACAATTGATACGATCAACATCCTGCAAGCTTCTCTTCTTGCCATGAAACGTAGTGTTATCCAGCTTCAAAAGAGTTCTCTGATGCCTGATTTTCTTCTTGTTGACGGAAAGTTTCATATTCCCATGAAAATTAATCAACAGGCTATAATCAGAGGAGAAAGCCGATCTGCCTCTATTGCTGCTGCATCAATCATTGCAAAGGTTACCCGTGACGCTATTATGGTAAAACTTCACGAACGATATCCACAGTATAATTTTATAAAAAACAAAGGATATCCCACAAAAGAACACCGGCAAGCCATCGCAATATATGGAATTTGTCCCCAACATCGTTTAACGTTTAGAGGGGTTAAAGAATTTGTCTAAGGCTAGAATCAATCTTGGAAAACAGGGTGAAGATATTGCCACAACTTACCTTCAAACTCATGGTTTGATCATCTTGGAAAGAAACTACAGGCAAAAATCTGGAGAGATTGATATTATAGCTCGAGATGGCGAGTGGCTGGTTTTTGTTGAAGTCAAAACCCGAACATCGCTTCGATTCGGGCAACCTTATGAGGCGGTTACTCAACGAAAACAGTCACAGATCAGTCTGGTTGCCCTTGACTATATAACAAGAAAAAATTGTAACAACACACCTATACGCTTTGATGTGGTTTCAATCATTTTGCCTGTAAGCGGTACACCGGAGATCACCCATCTTCCCTCCTGCTTTGAGGCAACATTTTAATGCAGAATGTATGCAATGCCATCATAATTCATATTATAACTTACTAATTAATATTACACTTTACTCAATTAACCATGCTACCACTTGCTATAACTATGGGTTGCCCCGCAGGCATTGGCCCTGAAATAATACTTAAATACTTCAGTCAAACTCGCACCACTCCTCAACTACCTGAGATTGTTGTTGGGGATAAAAATGTGTTTGATTTTTATGCAAAACAACTACAAATTCCCTGTTCCATTGTACCTTGGACAATAGGACAAGATATTCCCACAGGCCCTGGAGTTATTCCACTTTTTGAATCATCTACACTCGCAAAAGAGGCTATAATTCCAGGAATCTTTTCAAAAGAAACAGCTGATGCAATGGCAAGCGCTATTGTCACATCTGTCAAACATATTCAAAGCTCTCATTTTTCTGGACTCTGTACCTGCCCTATTTCCAAAGAGGCACTGCAAAAAAGTGGCTATCACTATCCAGGACATACTGAATTGTTAGCCGCACTTACCCATTGTTCTGATCAGGTAATGATGCTTGCTGGGTCATCTCTTCGTGTAACTCTGGCAACACTTCATTGTTCAATTGCCGAAGTCCCTAAACTGTTGTCTATTGATTCCCTTCTAAAACTCTATCGGATTACATATACAAGCCTTCTTAAAGATTTCAATATTCCTGCCCCCAAAATTGCAATTGCAGCACTCAATCCACATGCCGGTGAAGGTGGGTTATTTGGAACAGAAGAGCTGGACATTATTATTCCATCCATTAAACGTGCTCACAAAGAAGGGCTGAAAGTTCAAGGCCCTTTTCCTCCCGATACAGTTTTTGTGAAAGCTGCACGAGGAGAGTATGATGTTGTAATATGTATGTATCATGACCAAGGGCTTATACCACTCAAGCTCCTCCATTTTAAAGATGGTGTTAATATTACGCTTGGTCTGCCAATTGTCAGAACCTCTGTAGACCACGGAACTGCTTATGATATTGCAGGAATCGGGCTTGCTGATCCAGCAAGTCTTATCGCTGCTATTGAGCTTTCCCATAAAATCATTGAGAATCGGCGTCAATCCAG
>JAOZTO010000108.1:1612-7555 GCA_029942265.1 Desulfocapsa sp. | reverse complement strand
TTAGAAAATTCTTCGATTTTGAACGAAATGCCTATTCTCGGACAAGCTCCTAGGGTGCTATCCAAATATTTATTATTACAGCATTGTAATGTTCGTGCAAGGTTCTTGCAATGTTGCCGTGTTATTGTATCGCTGTAGTGAGATAATTTTCCCTGAATATGACATATAAGGAGCAGCACATGAATGAGCAAAACACAACAGTAGAAAGCACATCGGTAATAGCCATACCTCCACAAACAGTCCCACAAGAGGGATACACATCCATTCAGGCAATAAACGAGTCCGTCGCCGCAAACTCTGCATGGGTAGGATTGCTGCGACAGGAGATAGGCAAGTCAATTATCGGTCAGGAACATCTTGTTGAGCGTCTGCTTGTCGGATTACTGACAGGCGGTCATATTCTTTTAGAAGGTCTGCCGGGTCTTGCCAAGACTCTTGCGGTAAAAACTCTTGCAATGGCTGTAAACACAGACTTCCAACGTATTCAATTTACTCCTGATATGCTTCCTGCGGATATCATCGGTACCCAGATTTACAACCCGAAAGACACTGCCTTTGAAGTAAAAAAAGGCCCTATTTTTTCTTCCCTTGTATTAGCAGATGAGATCAACCGGGCACCGGCAAAAGTGCAGTCTGCCATGCTTGAAGCCATGCAGGAAAAACAGGTGACCATCGGTGATGAAACCTTTAGTCTGCCAGAACTATTTCTGGTTCTTGCCACTCAAAATCCCATCGAACAGGAAGGTACCTATCCCCTTCCTGAGGCGCAGATTGATAGATTTATGCTCAAAGTTGTTGTGGATTACCCATCTCAGATTCAGGAACGCATGATCCTTGATGCCATTGATCATACCGACTCAAAAATTTCAGTCAATCCTGTTATCGGGCCTGATGAAATTTTTGCTTCACGAAAGGTAGTAGACAGCATCTATATGGATGATAAAATTAAAGATTATATCGTCTCTTTAGTATGTGCCACTCGTGATCCAAAGGCATTTCAACTTGATCTCCATGACTATATAGAAACAGGTGCCTCACCTCGGGCAACCATTAACTTAAAAGCAGTAACTCGTGCGCTTGCCTTCCTTGCAGGGCGTGGCTATGTCACACCTGATGATGTAAAATCCGCTGCCATGGATGTGATGCGACATCGTATCCGCATCAGTTATGAAGCTGAAGCAGAAGCCATTACAAGTGAAGATATTATCCGCAAGATTCTGGATACTGTCCCTGTTCCGTAACGTATTGCATTTTAACTGTTTAATGCCTTACGATTTTAAAGCTGTCATAGAAAACAAGAAGATACACATTTTATCGTTATATCAAAAGGTTATAAATATTTGGATAGTGCCCCAAGTTCGTTTGATCCGACTTGTGAACTATATTTGTTCATATGTGAACAAGCCGGATCGAACGAAGATGGGGTACTAGCCGAATATTTATTGTGAGTTTATTATGGAAGAACAAATCACAAAAGAAATCCTGAAAAAAGTGCGTCAGATCGAGGTGCGAACCAGCCGTCTGGTCAACGATACCCTTGCCGGAAACTACCAGTCCGTATTTAAAGGACGGGGTATGAACTTTGACGAGGTGCGGGAGTATGTACCAGGTGATGAAATCAGAACAATAGATTGGAATGTCACGGCACGTACAGGTATTCCACATATAAAAAAGTTCACCGAAGAACGGGAACTCACCATTATGCTGCTGATTGATATTTCAGGATCAGGGGATTTTGGTTCGGCAAAACGCTCTAAAAGGGAGATAATGGCAGAAATCGGTTCTGTTCTGGCATTTTCAGCAGTACGTAATAACGACAAAGTCGGACTGGTTCTTTTCTCTGATTTTGTTGAACTCTACATTCCGCCCAAAAAAGGACGTTCGCACATCCTGCGCCTTATCAGAGAAATTCTGTTTTTTCAACCACAGGGCAGAAAGACAGATTTACTCGTTCCGCTGGACTTTATTAATGGTGTGGCAAAACGTAAATGTGTGACCTTTCTTATTTCTGATTTTTGCCTGCCTGGTGCATTTGAAGATGCTCTCAGTGCGCTTCAGCCAAAAATGCAGGTCACTAATCGACGCCATGATCTGATTTCCATGATCATCTCAGATCCCCGTGAACACACTATTCCCGATGTGGGATGGCTCACAATTGAAGATGCTGAAAGCGGTATGCAGGTAGAGTTGGACACATCTGATCCAGCCGTTCGCCAAGAGTATGCAGAGCTTGCAGCCTCACGAACACAAATCCTTCATAAAACCATACGATCAGCCGGGGTGGATCTACTCGATCTCTCAACAGACGAATCCTATATTCCACCATTAATGAATTTTTTCGGAAACAGACGCAGGAGGATCAACAGATGAATCCTGATCAGCCACAACTTCGTGATATCCATCCTCCGTTTCTTTTGCCGGAAGATCCAAACTACACATTACTCATTGCGGGAATTGTACTTACCCTTCTGGTTCTTGCGATACTTATCTGGTTTTTTCGATTTAGAAAGAAAAAGATACTGCTCCCGTCAGCATATCAAACTGCACTGGATAAACTTCAACGAATACGAAGTCTGATGAATCCTGACCAGGCAAAACAGTACGCAATGGAAGTATCCGATATTCTAAGACGCTATATCGAAAAACGTTTTCAAATCAGAACAAGCAGACAGACCACAAGAGAATTTTTTACCGGTCTCACAGAGTTTCCAAATCAAACGGCGTCACTCTTTGACACGCATTTTGAAAGCCTTCACGAATGTCTTGGCCAATGCGATCTTGCAAAATTTGCACGGCTCAGACCCGACATACATGAAATGGAAAAAATGGAAACAGCTGTTCGGAATTTTATTGAAGCCACTCGTGAACATGACAAAGAGGATAAATAACGACTATGCGATTTCTTCATCCTGAATTTCTCTGGTTGCTTTCTCTGCTGCCGCTGCTAGCTATTCTTCGAGGCAGGCGCAGTGCAGCACCAGCACTTATTTTTTCATCAACATCCATTGCCACAACTCTGGCAGAAGGCCGCAGAACAGGGCCGGGCCGGATACTTGCCGCATTACGCCTTTTTGGATTGGGATTGTTGATTTTGGCCTTTGCCAGACCTCAACTCGGAAATACCACTACTGAGATTGAAGCAAGTGGTATCGACATCTTACTTGCGGTGGATGTGTCCGGTTCTATGGAGGCACTGGATTTCACCCTGAAAGGAAAGGCTGTAAACCGACTTGATGTTGTAAAATCAGTTATGCATACCTTTATTGATGAACGACCCAATGATCGTATCGGGCTTCTTGCTTTCAGTGGAAAACCTTATATGGTAAGCCCTCTTACCCTTGATCATGACTGGCTTGTGCAGCGTCTCGATTCGCTTTCCATCGGTATGATTGAAGATGGTACAGCCATTGGATCAGCAATTGGCAGTGGATTGAATCGTCTGCGTGATCGGGATGCAAAATCACGCATTATGATTCTGCTCACAGACGGAATGAATAACACAGGGACAGTTCCACCTCTGGTTGCAGCAGAAGCAGCAGAAACCCTTGGAATCAAAGTATACACCATCGGCGCAGGAACCAGAGGTGAAGCACCCATGCCCGTCACAGATGCCTTTGGTCGAAAACATCTGGTGCAGGTGAGAGTCGATATTGATGATGAAACACTTGGACAGGTTGCTGAAATGACAGGTGGTCGATATTTTCGTGCAACGGATACGGAATCACTTGAAAAAGTGTATGAGGAGATTAACACGATGGAGACCACAACCAGAAACATCAAAAAATTTGAAAATTATCGGGAACTGTTTTCCTGGTTCGTCTTTGCATCGCTACTTTTTCTAGGAGCTGAAATCCTGATTGGGAGGAAACGTTTACCATGATTACTTTCGCAACTCCTCTATGGCTTTTTGCCGGAGGCATTATAAGTATTCTGCTGATACTTCTCTATAGAGAAATGACCCGTAGAAGAAACTCAGAGCTACAGCGTTTTGCTGCTTCGCATCTGCTAAAAACACTCTGTGCAAACGTTTCATCGAAACGTCGCTTGTTGAAAAAAAGTGTTATCATTGTGGCCATTGTCTGCTGTTTTATTGCAATTGCCAGACCTCAATACGGATTCAAGTGGGTGGATGTAAAACGCAAGGGCATTGATATTTTGTTTGCAGTAGATACCTCCAAAAGTATGTTGGCAGAAGATGTAAATCCCAATCGTCTGGAGCGTGCAAAATTTGCCATTATGGATTTTGTGACCCAGCTTGGCGGAGATCGAGTCGGGCTTATGCCCTTTGCTGGATCTGCTTTTCTCATGTGCCCCATGACCATTGATTACAACGCATTTGAGAGCTCATTGCAGGCAATTGACACAACGATTATCCCTCAGGGGGGAACTGATCTTGCGGCAGCTATCAGTGAGGCTGAATCGATCCTCACAAATGAAGCAAATCACAAGATACTGGTGCTTATCACCGATGGTGAAAATCTGGAAGGAGACGCATTAGAAGCTGCTAAGAATGCCGCCGAAAATGGCATGACAATTTACACCGTTGGCGTAGGAACCAGCGATGGAGAGCTGATACCATTAAATCGAAACGGAAGGGCCGGTTTTGTAAAAGATGAGTCGGGAAAATTTATCACCTCTCAGCTTGATGAAATAGCACTAAGTGAAATTGCTGCAATAACAAATGGCTTATATGTTCCTCTTGGTTCCGGTGGTGAAGGACTGCAAACCATTTATCAGGAAAAACTCTCCCTTATCCCTAAAGAAGAGCTGGTTGAAAAACGACATAAGGTGCCGCTAGAGCAATTTACTTGGCCACTGGGCGCTGCCATACTCTTTTTAATGTTTGAGTTTATGGTAGGAGGTAGAAAATCCAGCCGCAGTTTACGTATTCCTTTTATTAAAACTGCTGGAAGACGAACAAAGCAACAAAGTGCTGTAGCCATACTTTTATTTGTTCTGACAAGCTTTGCAGCACCACACGCAGAGGCATCACCTGGTGAGGACGCATACAGTAACGGGGATTTTATTACTGCTTCAACATTTTACGACGAACAGTTGCAGACAACACCTGATGACTCCAAACTCCACTATAATTTTGGAACAGCTGCCTACAAAAATAATATGTACGAAGATGCGGCAAAGGCATTTAATGAAGCGCTGAAAAGTGATGACCTCGCCCTTCAGGAAGAAGCGTATTATAATCGTGGCAATGCACTGTTTCAGGGTGGAAAAGAAACACTTGAAACAGATCCACAACATACAATTGAAATGTGGGAACAGGCTATTGCATCCTTTGATGGATCTCTGCAACTCAACTCAGTAAATGAAGATGCTAGTCATAACCTTCAGTTTGTAAAAAAGAAACTTGAAGAGTTAAAGAAGCAACAGGAGCAAAAAGAGAAAGAGAAGCAGGACAAGCAGGATCAGAAGGATCAGAAAGATCAGGATAAACAGGAACAGGACAAAAACAAAGAAGAAACAGGTGATCAGAATAATAAAGATGATCAAAACGGCACAGAAGACAAGCAGGAGCAACCAAAAGACCAGGATGCTCAAGAAGATGGGAAAGAGGAACAGCCTCAGCCAAAAGACACTTCGTCAGACG
Organism: Desulfocapsa sp.; assembly: GCA_029942265.1. Classification (GTDB taxonomy): domain Bacteria; phylum Desulfobacterota; class Desulfobulbia; order Desulfobulbales; family Desulfocapsaceae; genus Desulfocapsa. The sequence goes on along the minus strand of JAOZTO010000108.1, from coordinate 1,950 downwards.
AGCAAAAACAGCAGGAAGCGGATAAGAAGAAAGAAGATGTTGCTGCTAAAGAAGTTGCGGATAAAAAAGAACAGGAAGCTCAGGCACAGGATCAACAGCGCAGACTACAGGGAAAAATGACCAACGAGGAAGCGCAACAATTGCTTGACAGCTTAAAAGATGAAGAAGGTGAATTAAACTTTATCCCGTCTCCCGGCTCTGATAGAATAAACGATCATGAAATATTAAAGGACTGGTAATGATAAATAGAAAATATTGTCAGGAAAACAAAATAGTAATACAACTTGTCTCACTTGCGTGTCTGGTATGTGTATTCCTTGCAGCTGTCCCGTCACTCA
>JAOZTO010000108.1:0-1512 GCA_029942265.1 Desulfocapsa sp. | reverse complement strand
ATGTTTAACGATCCATTTTTTAATAACTTCTTCTCTTCTTATCAGGAAAAAGCAGTTAAGGTAGCAAGCCCACCTCATACATTTACTGTTATGCCTTTGCCCAAAGAGGGTAAACCTGAAAATTTCACTGGAGCCATCGGAAATTTTGCTCTTTCCGTTTCAGCAAATCCTGTTGAACTCGCTCTTGGAGACCCAATTACTCTGCGTATGACAGTAAGCGGGCAAGGTAATTTTGATCGAGTACAGGCGCCTACACTCAGCCTGGAAAAAGGCTGGAAAACCTACACACCTTCTTCCGAGTTATTTAAAGATACTCACCCCGGCAAAGGGAAAAAGGTTTTTGAACAGGCACTGGTTCTAAAAGATCCAGCGTTGCACGCTATTCCATCCATACTCTTTAGCTATTTTGATCCAGATACTGCTGAATACAAAACGCTATCCGCAGATCCTATACCACTTAGCATTACAGGAGGCGATAAGAGTACGGAAAACTCTGTTCAAACAGGAAAGGAAACAGTTCAGACAAAAAAAGTGGAGCAGGCCGTCCAGCACAATAACAGCATCAAACCAGCTATTGAAGGGCTTGCCCCTTTGCAGCTTGACGCAGGTTCAATGACACAGACTATCAGCCCGCTGTTTGCACGAAAATGGTTTCAACTCCTTGCCGGACTACTGCTAATCAGTATCTGTATAAGTACAGGAATGAAAATTCGTGCCGCACGTTATGCAGCTAATCCCCAGCTGCAACGAGCAGTTGCAATGAAAAATATGTTGAAAATACGTTTGAAGGATATTGATCAGGCTTTAATTGCACAAGACTCAAAGGCTTTTCTGATCAGTTGTCGAAAGGCTATTCAGGAACAACTTGGCCTGTCATGGGGTGTGGAAACTGACACCATAACTCTTGCTGATCTGCAAAAACGTCTTCCTGAAGACTCAGCATTAGTGGCAATATTTAAAGCTGCTGACGAAAGTGTCTATGGCGGACAGGAATTGAATACACAAGAGATGCAGGATTTCTCAAATCGCTTAACAATTGACCTGGAAGGTTTACTATGAATCAACTGACTCAATCCATCGGGATGCGGCCTGCTTTATTATCGTTTGTGATGTTGTTTTGTCTGGTGTTACCCAGTCAAAATGTGCAGGCTGATGATACCACTGAAAACATAAGCTTTCAGAATGCCTCATCGGCCTACAGTAAAGGAGAGTACAATCTGGCAATTCAGGGTTTTGAAGCCCTTGCACAAGAAGGTTTATCTGCTCCTCTTCTCTATAACCTCGGGAACAGTTATGCTCAAAATGGACAGATCGGCAAAGCTGTTCTCAACTATGAACGGGCATTACGTCTGGCACCAAACGACTCTGATATCCTTGGAAACCTGGAACTTATTCGTAAAGATAAGGGTCTTTTCCAGGAAGAACAGTCTTTTGGGCAGCGTTTTATTCAGTTTTTTGGGATGAACCAGTGGCTAACAATAGCTTCACTTGCTTTTGTTTTCTTTGCAGTAA
>JAOZTO010000107.1 GCA_029942265.1 Desulfocapsa sp. | reverse complement strand
TCTTCCTACAAGATAAAAAACATAACTAGTCAGCAGCATCTAAAATTTTTTGTGGAATAATTAATACTTGGCCATCAGCCAATACAGCCTTTTTAGTAATTGTATTAACTCTACTGACATCACTTATCTTTACATTATACTTAGCAGCGATAACACTTAATGATTCACCTGCCTTTACGGTGTGAATTGCCAACACAGGTATTTTAAGTGTTGATCCGGCAATTATTTTTTTTGCTTTTTGAACATTACTTTCAATAAGTGCTTTTTGCGTTGTATTGTATATAATTGCAATACGGTACAAGCTATCGCCACGTCGTACTCTATAATTATAATACACTGTTGGCGAAAATGATAAAATTTTTGCGGGTCTAGCGTGTATCTGACTAATATCTTTTTGTATTTTATATGGTTGAACAGTGATAGTATTTATAGAAATTTTATTTTCTGTGGTATTTTTCAGTATATCCACATTTGTTAATGGTATAGATTTTTTTTGTTTTTCAATTGTAACTTCAGATTTTAGAGGTTCGACATTATCAATACTCATCTGTTTTTCAACTACAGGGTTCATATCCTGATCAGATGTGAAAACTTTATAGCCCTTAAATCCGACAAAACCGACAAGTTCCAGTGCTATGACAGCCGCCACACCAATTAAAACGGGTTTCAGAAATCCTATTTTCTTCTTGTTCGATTCAAGAATTGCTGAAAACTCTACTACTTGGACTGAAGCACAGTCCTTCCCACCTTTTTTTCTGGCTACCTCCAGTAAATCATGACACTTGTGTTCAGGTGCTTTATCTGTATCACCTAAAATTCCAGCAATCTCACTCTCATCTACCTGGTCAGTCAACCCATCACTACAAAGCAGATAAATATCATCCGTTGATGCCTGCAACGGTTTTGTACATATGCCATAATCTATGTTTTTGTTTTCCCCTATCAGGACTCTAACTTCAGCTCCGACTGCTTCAGCAGGGTTGTCAACATGGTCGCTGCTAAGTAAGCAGAGCTGGCTATTCTTAAAAACATAAATACGACTATCACCAGCAAAAACATACTGTACTCTCCCGGCATGGAATATAAGAGCTACCAGGGTACTCCCAATCCCTTTATACTTCTGATCCTTACGAGCCTGTTCAAAAAGAGTGGAATTCGTAAATGATACTGCGTTACCAAGTGCCTTTGAGATGTTTGTATATGAACAGTTATGAAAATATTTCTTTATGCCCTCCGAGGTAAGCTTTGATGCAAGGGCCCCATGGCCTTCGTTACCATTATGCCCATCACAAACTACAAACATATGCCCGTCAGGAATCTTAAAATCTAGGATACTATCAGTATTAAATTTTTTTACTAAACCACTGTCAGTGGCACTACCATAACTTATGCGCAATGATTCATTCATTATTGTTAAACAATTCTAGTGACATGAGACATGGCTTTCGTTGACGAACCAAAATGTCGAAAAAAAGTAAGCAAGCTGTGATAGACAGTGAAATCAAACTACAATGCACCATCCAGTACTTGTAAAAAATCGCTTTCACTAAGAATTTTCTTTCCTTTTTCCTGAGATTTTTTGAGCTTTGATCCTGGTTTTTCTCCAACAACAAGGCAGGTCATTTTTTGGGTAATACCACTTGCAATCTGTCCACCATTGTCCTTTACCAGCTTCTTAGCTTCTGATCGGGAGATTTTTTTCAAGCTACCTGTAAACAAAAACACTTCGCCACTAAACAGAAGATCTTCCCGTTTCTTCTCCACAATAAGAGGAGAGACACCAACATTCTGAAAAGCAGTAATCATCTCCTGAACCGAAGAGTCAGAAAAATAGTCTGTAATTGATCCGGCAGCCTGTTCACCAAGTCCCTCAACCTCAAGTAGCTCGTCTTTGGTCACGGCAAGTATTTTTTCAAGACTTCCAAAGGTATTCTCTAGCAATGTAGCAGTCACCTCACCGACATAGCGAATTCCAAGGGCTGCAAGAAATCGTGACAACGGAGGTTGCTTGGCTGCGAGAATACCAGCCAAAGCGTTGTCTGCTGATTTTTCACCCCACCCATCAAGTGTTATCAAATTTTCCCTTTCAAGACTGAAAATATCCGGCAGATCTTCTATAAGATTCAGCTCAAAAAGCTGTTCAATACTTTTCTTTCCTAGCCCTTCTATGTCAAGACCTGCTTTAGAACAAAAATGCACCAGAGTACGCAATCTTTGGGCAGGACAATGGGGATTAACGCAGCGGGTAACAACTTCTGCATCGAGTTTTAACAATGGATGGGAGCACACTGGACAATCAAGGGGCATGGTAATTGGTTTTGCAGATTCATCACGTTTATCATGTATGGCTTTTACAATTTCAGGGATCACATCACCCGCTCGCTGAATCAGTACAGTATCTCCGATTCGCAAATCCTTTCGACGGATTTCATCACCATTATGGAGTGTTGCTCGACTCACAATAACTCCGCCAACATCAACGGGTTCCAGAATAGCTACAGGTGTAACAGCACCGGTTCGACCCACCTGAAAATCGACCTTTATAAGTGTTGTTGTTGCTTGAACAGCGGGGAACTTACAGGCAATCGCCCAACGTGGAGCTCGTGCTTTTGCACCCAATCGTGCCTGTAGAGAAAAGTCATTAACCTTCACCACCATGCCATCAATTTCGTAGGCAAGATCATGCCGCAAAGTTGCAAGTTCTGCAAATTTACTAATCACTTCTTCCATGGTATGACAAGGTGCTGCAAGACTGTTTACGGGCAATCCGAGCACTTTTAAGAGCTGAAATAATTCTAATTGGGTTTTACATTCCACATCCTCTGAATCTGCTATCCCGTAGACAAAAAAGCGTAATGGTCGCTCCGCAGTAATTTTAGGATCAAGTTGACGTAATGAGCCTGCAGCTGCATTTCTAGGGTTTGCAAAGAGTGCTTCTCCCTCTTCCTCTCGCTGTCGATTAAGTTCTTCAAATCCTTGACGATCCATAAAAACTTCCCCTCGTACTTCAAGACGACGAAATTCTGTTTGACGCAAACGAAGGGGAACAGAGGAAACAGTACGCAGCTGTGCAGTTATATCTTCGCCAATACTGCCATTCCCTCTGGTGCTACCAAGAACCAGAAGACCATGTTCATACACAAGCTCCACGGCTAAGCCGTCAAGTTTGGGTTCGGCAATATATTCTGGACGATCTTCTGTGAGTAAAAACCGTAAGAGACGATCCTCAAAAGAATGCAAATCAGCATCAGTAAAAGCATTTTCAAGACTCAGCATAGGTAGGCGATGTTCCACCTGCTCAAATGTATCAAGTGCTGCGCCGCCAACTCTTTGGCTTGGTGACTCAGGAGTGACCCACTCTGGATGTAACCTTTCTATTTCCAGCAGTTCCTGGAACAGAGTATCATATTCACTATCTGATATTTGCGGATCATCAAGCACATAATATCGATGTGAATGGTCTTCCAGAAGAAGAATCACCTCCTTCATTCGTCTTTTATCCATCAAAATCTACTTAGGTGACGGTAGTAAAGTCCCACCTTTAGCAATGTTTTCATGCTCCAATTCATCAATAAAAATCAGAATAGACTCGGGAGGTTTTCCAGATTCTTTTGAAATCACATCTGTGACTCCCTGGCAGATATTACTTTTCTGGTCTTTTGTGAGTTTCCCTGCTACTCGAATATTAACATAGGGCATTTTTTTCTCCTTTAGATTTAGTGGTTAAACTTTATTTTTGATGGCTAGGAGGCTGTCCGAGAATGCCCTTTCGCTCAAACTCTTCAGAATTGTCAAAAAATAATGCTCGGAATATCACACATATGCCTGTGCTTATTTTTAGAAAATTCTTCGATTTTGAACGAAATGTCTATTCTCGGACAAGCTCCTAGGTAAAATCACATGTCCCTAACCCATACTAAGACCCTATTCTGTTCATACAAAATCAGGTACCACGCTCAACAGGCATGATAAGACAATTGGGGCCACCCATTCCTTTTGCAAATTCTCCCAAATCAAGATTGTGGACAATACACCCTTCGGCTTCCAAGCGATTTGTTACCTCAGAATTCGAACGATTGATAATGAGTTCCTTGGATCCTAAACAAATAATATTTGCTGTAACATCTCCCCCACAAGAAATTCCGATTCCTTCAAAACCATCTATATTTTCTTTAGATATTAATTCCTTGCAATAAAGTAACTGTTTCGGACCCAAAACCATTAGTGCTTTATCAAGATGTAAAACTGTATCTGGCAATACAATTACTCGAATCTCATATTCCATCTTCTTCAACAGCTCAGAAAGCTGTTTGATTCCTTCTTCATTGGTTCGTATTGATTGTCCTATAAATGCCACATTCCCTGCTAGTACAACATCCCCTCCCTCAACTGTCCCTGGATTTTTTATCTCTCCCACACAGGGTTCACCGATCGTGTCCAAGGTTTTTGCAATCCATTCGTCTTCACCTTCGCGCGTTTTCAAACCTAACCTGAGTTTTATGTATCCTTTCGGAGTACACATAGCTGTATCACGAGTAAAAACAGAATTAGGGTGACCTTTTAGCTCTGTAATATCCAACACTTCAGCTCCAAATTCAACAAGTGTAGATTTCAACATATCATGCTGTTGGATTGCAGCTCTTGGGTTACCCAGTTTTCCAATATTATGTTTTTCAAGATCGCTTGCACTGGCATATTCTTGTTTTGGTGTGCATACAATAACACGCTTTAAGCTTTCGCCTTCATTTCGTAACATTTTTCATCTCCGATTTATTTATGTGCAGCACAAGTAGTTTTTTTTATTACCTATAAACATTCGAGTTGATTTCAAAGCAGGCTAACCAACTGAATTGTAAATATTCACATACAATATTGCCAAATAGTAGAGGGGATTCGCTCAGTGGCTATCTCCATTTTTTCTGTTAATTCATTTAACTCTTTTATACTGCAATTGATAAACTGTTCCGGCAAGCTCTCTCCTGCCTCTGCTACGCCCTGTTCGAGAAAAAGCACTAAAGCACGGCCTGCAACTGATTGAAAACTATCCGGCACAATTTCCTGCCTTTCCAAAAAAGATTTATACCGCTGCCAGTTATACAACACTCTTCGCAATCCCCGGTACACGTTTTTATGGAAATTTTCAATGGTCATATCGCGAAGAATAATCTCCTGATATTGCTGGACAGCTCCCTCTTTAAGATACTGTAGTTCTGTTTCAGTTAAGGAAAGTTTTGGTCCTTCATTGTCTTTTGTTAAGTAGTACAAAGATGAATGAAATGTGATTTCAGGAATTTCGCCAGAATGACGAACAATCAACCATTCATCAGCAAGTATCTCATCGCGTTTATTCGTTGTCACTGTTTTTTTCCAATCCAAATACGGAACGAAATAGATCCACTTTCATTTCCGATTGATCTTTGCAACTTTCACTTTTAAGAAAAGTCATGGGATCGTGAAGGATTCTTGAAACAATGGCTCCAGCCATTTTCTCAACACTTTTGCGTTCCTTGGAACTCAAATCAGTGAGTCGCGGTAAGGTTCGTTCAAGCTCCATCTGAGCAATCAAGTTTCCTTTTTTCCGCAATGCAGCAAGAGTTGGAATAACTCCAAGCCCACCCAACCAATCCTTAAACTTCAAAGCCTCTTCATCAACAATACGGCGTGCCTTAACTGCTTCTTTGTCTCGTTCCGTCTTGTTCAGCTCTACAACATTATGCAAATCATCAATATCATAGAGATACACATTATCAAGATCATTCAAAGCTGGGTCAAGATCCCTTGGAACTGCAATGTCTATAAAAAACAATGGCTTGTTGCGGCGATTCCGCATAAGAGGCTTCACGTCGTCTTTATGAAGAATCACCCCTGGAGCTCCTGTGGAACTCACTATAATATCTACCTGTTCCAGTTGTTCGAAGAGTTCATCCAATCCAACGGCACTGCCATTAAATCGTTTTGCAAGATCAAGTGCCCGTTCAAGGGTTCGGTTGGCAACGACTATCTCTTTTGCACCATTTCCAATCAGATGTTCTGCCGCAAGCTCGGCCATTTCCCCAGCTCCAATAAGCAACACCCGCTTATCATCCAAAGATCCAAATATTTTTCTAGCAAGTTCAATGGCGGCATAGCTGATCGAAACAGCAGAAGAGCCGATTTGCGTCTCGCTCCGTACCCGTTTTGCAACAGAAAAAGATTTATGCAAAAGTTTATTAAGAATGGGACCTGTACATTTTTTTTCTGAAGACCAGCGATACGCCTCTTTTAACTGCCCGAGAATCTGTGATTCGCCTACAATCATAGAATCCAGGCTGGCTGCAACCATAAAAAGATGATGAATAGCTTCTTCATTCCTGTAAGCATAGAGGTGCTTTTCGTATTGGTCTGGAGTCAGGGCATCACCAAAGAGAAACTTGGCGAGTTTTTTTTCCACATCTTCACCAGCAGTAGCTGAAACCAAAATTTCCACGCGATTGCATGTTGATAACAGGTAAAATTCCCGCAATCCACTAAGCTTTCCTAGTGCCTGCAACGGTTCTTCGTACCCACTGCTAAGTGCTAGTTTTTCACGCACCTCAAGAGGTGTATTCTTGTGATTAACTCCAAGCAGAAGTATTGTCTCATTGGGCATAGCTATGAACACCCCCAAGTAAAAACGTCACTCCCCACAAAGTAAATAATACTGCAGAAAAGCCGATAATAGACATAACTGCCGCCCGCTTACCACGCCATCCCAATGTAAAGCGCTGATGAATTTGAGCCGCATACAAAAACCATGTAATAAGTGACCATGTCTCCTTCGGGTCCCAATGCCAATAAGTACCCCATGCCTGTCGCGCCCAGACAGAGCCTGAAATAATTCCTAAAGTCAAAAAACAAAATCCAATAGTCAGACAATGATTATTTAGTTGATCAAGGGAGTCAAGAGATGGGAGGCGAGTAAAAAAGAAGCCGAACTTCTTAGACTTAAGTTCTCGTTCCTGAAGCAAATACATAATTGCTCCACAAAATGCCAAAGCCAGAAAGCCATAGGCCATGACAGAAACACCCGCATGGACAGGAAGCCAGAGTGACTGTAACGCCGGTGCAAGAGGCTGAAATTCGCGAGAGACCGAGGCTGCAATAAACAGCATGATCAACACAAGCACCGACACAAATGTTCCAAAATTTTTCACCGAATAACGCCAGTGAAAAGAGAGATACGCCCACGTTACAGACCAGGCGAAAAAAACAACGGCCTCATGATGAGACGTTATGGGAGTATAACCTGCAATCAGGTAGCGTGAGAGAATGTAAAGTGTTTGAAGAATCCCTGAACAAAGAAAAATTCTTCTGGCAACTATGCGCAACCCTTCCCGTTGACTACAAAAGAAAACAATGTACACGGCACAAGCCAGAAAACTGACAGCCAGTACACCATTAAATAGAAGATAATTGATTTCATGTAACATAATAGCATATCCCCGTAAATATTCGATTTGGTTTCAAAACAGGCTAAGGAACGGTAAATGTTTGAATACACTCCCAGGTTCGTTTGATCCGGCTTGTGAGCTATATTTGTTCATGTGTGAACAAGCCCAT
>JAOZTO010000106.1 GCA_029942265.1 Desulfocapsa sp. | reverse complement strand
CTTGTGTCTTCTATGTTATAAATGAGCCTGTTGATTTAATGCCTTTTGTCCCGATTTCTTCGTTAAATGAAAAATTTTATCCTCGGAATATCAACTATATGCCTGTGGTAAAATTTTCCATTTATCTCGACATCGAACCAAAATGCTATTAAATCAACGGACTCATAAATGGTAGGATAGTCATGATTTCTTTAAAAGCAATTGTATTGATGTGACTTTACCTAAATCATTAACAAATGAGCGAAGCTGGATGTTGCTGAAGAGCAACTATAGTACCTATTCTGGTTTTCGTGCTATTTGAATAAATATGAATTCATCTTAAATTCAGACTTTTTACGAGTCCATCTTAATTAACTATGCAACAAATTCCTTTTGACCTAGAGCTGTATAGAAGCCAGATGCGCCCTTTGCTGGGTTCCAATTCTAAGGCACATCTGTTTTGGGCTGCCCTTGATTTTGCCACCGATGCTCATGATGACCAGTGGCGGCGATCAGGGGAAGCATACATTATGCACCCCTGTTCCGTTGCTAAAATATTGGCGGAAGAAATGGATGTGGTTGATCCTGAAATACTTTCTGCCGCACTTCTTCATGATACCGTGGAAGATGTGGATGAAGTGACTATAGAGATTGTTGATGAGAAATATGGTTCTTTCGTTGCTGCAATAGTTGACGGATGTACGAAAGTAACTCAAGATTCAAGTGACAAACAGGCACTAAGCAAGAAGGTGCATCGGAAAATTTTCACTGGGGCTGCGCTGAGACCGGAAGTAATGCTTGTAAAACTAGCAGACCGTCTACATAACTTACGAACTCTTGGTGCAATGCCTAAGCATAAACGGCAAAAGATATCCGATGAAACACTGGATATTTATGCACCGTTGGCAACAGTTTTTGGCCTGTTTAGTCTAAAGCGTGAGATGTATAATCTAGCCTTGTCTTATAAATTTCCTAAACAAGGAACAAAATTACTCGGTCAGATACGGCTGCTAAAGCAGTCTCCTGATGCCAGGGAAATTGTAGAGTTGCTGGAAGAAAGTTTTCAGAAAATGTGGTTGAATGTTGAAATTACTATACGTACCAAAGGGTTATGGGCGTACTATGACCCCTCTAATCGGATCTTAAGAAAACAGATCGATAATCCTCTTGAAATTCTAATAATGGCTGATGATAGCCAGTCCTGTTACCCCGTCCTTGGGATTCTGAATCAAACCTTCCCCCCTATTCCACGAACTATTCGTGATTTTATTAGTAACCCTAAGCCCACAGGATACCAAGGCTTGCATGCAAGGGCTAACATAAAAGGACATAAGTATCTCTTCAAAATTCGAACAGAAAATATGGCCAGGCGAGCTCAACGCGGCCTATTTAAAGACTGGACATCAAAAAGCAGTAATCAGCGATATTTTATCAAAGAAATCCAAGAAATGTTCGATGTTATAGGATCAGGTGACGCGGGGTCTTACAGAGAAGTTATTGCGGCAAGTGGGCGAAAGGAAATTTATACATATACTCCTGGGGGGGATCTTTTTTGTCTACCTGCACAATCAACAGTTCTTGATTTTGCTTTTAGGATTCATACTGATGTTGGCCATAGTTGTACCGGAGCAATGATTGGAAGTAAAAAAGTTTCCTTTGACCATAAGCTTCGTGATGGTGATGTTGTTCGCATATTGCGTGCTGATTATGTGCTCCAGTTTCAACCGTCCATGCTTGAATTATGCCGAACACCGCGTGCAAGAGCAGAGCTTGCACGAACGTTTCGTGTTCGTAGGCAGGTGTTGTCAAAAACCATTGGCATGTCGATAGTTAGCCAGGAAATGCTGAGGTATGGTCTTCCTGTTGATTTTTTGTCTAATACTGGTTTGCAGGCAATTCTTGACCATTTCGCATTGACAGATCTTGATGAATTGTATGTTTTTGTGGGAGAGGGGCGTTTACGTTTGTCCAGTTTAATTCATCAAGTGAAAGAAAAACTATATGAAGGAAAGTCACCTTTTGTCGATCCCATGGGACAATTAAATAAAGTGGAACTCAATGCTCTTGATCCTGTGACAACCAAAATTTCTGCCTGTTGCAAACCAAATCCAACTGACAAGGGGTTGTTTGCTTTTTTAAGTGAAAGGGGACTTTCGATCCACCAGAAGAATTGCCCACAATTGAAGAGAGTGCAGTTTCAGCGAGAAGATATTGTTCATTTACGTTGGCGACTTCGGGAGACAAACGTTGACAAACCGCAGTCTTTGGTGATTATGGCAGCAACTCGGCATAGAATTTTGATGCTTTTAAGTGTGGCTCCTGAAGAGATGAAAATTTTAGATGTGGCTCTTCTTTCAAAGAAACCAACTCCAACACCTGCCTGGGAAGTGACTTTTCAGGTTCCCACACTTCACGTGTTGAAAAAAGTTCTGCGCCATTTTGAAAAATCTGCGTTGCCGTTTGAATTTGATTTTGATTATTAGTGTAATCGTCCAATTAACCGCACCTTGCTTTATCAAACTCCTGACCTTGTAAGTGTTCATGGAGCGCTTAGGAACGGGGACGAAATATGGTACGTTGTCGTCATGTCAATCTGTGTATTTTAAACAACATACAGCAAAGATGGACAGTTGTCGATCTGAGTTATCAGTTATCAGTGTGCTGTTCTCAGTTACTGCCCACTGATAACTGACAACTGATAACTGATAACTTGACCAGGAATATATTTGAAGCAAAGTGTCCAAAAAAACAGCATCAAAGTTACCTATGGTTTACGAGGTCTGTATTAGTGATGCCTACTCTCATTTGCTTCTGTCTTACTGTAACTCCGTAAAACAGATGTCAGCATATCAGGTAGATCATTTTTCTGTCTGGAACTTCTATGTATTTGTTTTATCGTTTTCTCAAGTGTGAGAACCTCACCAAGAAAAACATTCCGAAGAATTAAAGAAATCAATCGTGTAATAGTAGTGAGGTTGGAGATACGTGACTGAAGGTGGTCATCTCTGTCAAAGGCGGTTGAGGCAAAGATTTCCACGGGATCTCCATCTAACTCACTGACAGACACATACCAGGTGTTGAGTTCTCGGTCACGAGTGCGAAACCGGACGGCATCAAGCACTTCGGGAAGGTCGCCCTGTAGTGGTTTGGTCTGGCCTGATTCATTATTAGTACCTTCAATGTCCAGTTTTATGAGAGTACAGATTCGTTGGACTGTTCTGGGTTGTGCTTGTATTGTAGCGGCTAATTTTAGACAGTCTTCGCAAAATTCATTACCACGGGTTTTTTTTAGAACCGTACTTTTACCGCAGCCGTCACACTGGTCATTGTTCTCTACTTGAGTGGTCATCTATTTGTATCCATGGTGTTAAGGTATATGGGTTTGCAGTAAGCTACGAAATTCAGCACCGCCGATCTCACGGGCACCAAACGACAGTAGATGGTTTGTTGTCATTTGGCAATCGATTACTGCAGTACCCTGTTGTTGTAATCGTGCGACAAGTGCAACCAATGCAGCTTTAGAGGCATTGCTGATCCTGGCAAACATGGATTCACCAAAGAAAACATTGCCAAGAGCAACACCGTAAAGTCCCCCCACAAGGTCATCGTCTAGCCAGCATTCTACGGAATGAGCAAATCCTGCCTGGTGCAGTTTTGTGTAAGCCGTTTTTATATCACTGCTGATCCAGGTCTCTTCATCGTTTTCAGTCCTGATATTACCGCAGGCAGTAATAGTTTGGTTGAAGGCAGTGTTGAAAGTAATATTGAAGTTACTATTTTTCAATGTTCTTTTTAATCTTTTGGAAACTCTGAATTCATTTGGAAAGAGAACCAGCCTTGGATCTGTAAACCACCAAAGAAGTGGATCGCCTTCGGAATACCACGGAAATATCCCTTTTGAATATGCTGCAATCAATCGTTCAACGGAAAGATCACCACCTACGGCAAGCAGACCACTCTCTTCAGCAAGTGCTGGGTCTGGGAAAATTGGAGTTTGGGTTAGTTGAAAAATTGACATAATTTAGTAAATATTCGGGTTGGCTTCAAAACGGGCTAAGCCACTAAACTGTAACTCAGATGTGCCTCATATTCGTTAATTTTGACATTTGAAGCATACTATTGTTATGTGAGAATGTCAAAATGGGCGAAGACGAGGGGCAACTGAATAGCAAATAAATAATGATAGCGGTTCTTCTGTCTTTCGAACCTTTCGTAATCTGAATCGTTGTGTTATCGTTACAATCTATGAAAATAACTAAAAAAACAGTATGTCCACTCGATTGTCCTGATTGTTGTGGGTTGATAGCAACCATTAGAGATGGGAAGGTTGTGGCTCTTCATGGTGACAAGGAACATCCGTATACAAATGGTTTTACCTGTAGAAAGATTCGTCGCTACCCGGAGCGTCTCTACTCTGACCATCGAGTGAAGTATCCACAGCTCAGAATCGGTCCGAAAGGAAGTGGCGAGTTCAAAAGGATTGGATGGGATGAGGCTCTGGATATCTGTGCCGATCGTCTTGCAGGTGTTGCAAAAGAATATGGTGGAGAAGCTATTTTACCTTATTCCTATGCAGGAAACATGGGTGCTGTAAATCGTTTTGCAGGGTATCCATTATTTAACAAACTCGGAACTTCACAATTACAGCAAACCATCTGCTCGGCAGCGGCAGGAGCCGGATGGGAAAAGCAGTGTGGAAATTTACCAGGCTGTCCTCCTGAGAATTGCTTGGATGCAAAGTTGATAGTGGCGTGGGGGATCAATGTCAAAGTTTCTAATATTCATTTTTGGCAATATATCAGTAAAGCCCGTAAAAAAGGAGCACAACTGGTAGTAATCGATCCGTATCGTAATCAGACTGCACGTTCAGCAGATCATTATGTTCAGGTAAAACCAGGTGGTGATGCGGCGCTTTCTCTGGGGATTTTAAAATGGTTGATTGAGCGTGATACAATTGATAAAAAGTTCATTGCAACTCATACGCAAGGGTTTGATCAGCTCAAATTATACCTTAACCAATGTGATTGGAAAGAGCTTGTTCGTGAGAGCGGTTTGTCCAAGATTCAGATTACAAAACTTGCCAATCTCTTTGAAAGCACAGCCCAAACTTTTATAAGGATTGGAATTGGTCTCACCAGAAATAGCAGGGGAGGTATGGCAATCCGCTCTATCACTTCGCTTGCTGCGGCAATGGGGCTTTTTCAGGGTGGCAAAGGACGAGGTCTATTGTTATCGACCAGGGCATTTCAGGGAAAGCAATCAGTGCTTACTCATCCTGAACTTGCAAAACACGAGCGTCGCAGCATTAATATGATTCATCTGGGACATGCACTTACGACTCTCGATCCTCCGGTGAAAGCTCTGGTTGTATATAATTCCAATCCGCTGTCTGTTAATCCAGATGCTGCTATGGTGCGGCAGGGGCTAGCACGAGAGGATTTGTTTACCATCGTTCACGAGCAGGTCATGACTCCAACGGCCTATTATGCCGACCTTTTACTTCCGGCAACCACTTTTCTCGAAAATCATGATATTTATACAGCCTATGGCCATTTTTACCTCAAGGTTATACAGCCAGTGATTGAACCAGTTGGGGAAGGACGCTCAAATTTTGACTTCTTTCAGCAACTGGCTGCACGTATGGGATATGATGACCCGCCTTTCCTGAAAAGCTGTGAACAACGTATTTGTGCTTATCTTGGTAACATGAAAGGGCTTCCCGAGTCTGTGGATATTCAGGAAATACTGGACGGAAAACTCATTCGCTCTGACAGAAGTTTTCCAGACGGCAATGCTATCGTTAAGTTAAATCAGAAATATACGTTTGTCGCAGGTGAACAGGCTACCATACCAGGAATAGCGTGTCTTACGGCGTCTCAGGAGTTTAATGATCCTGATTTACGTTCACGGTTTCCATTTAAATTACTTAGTCCTCCACATCCAGATTTGCTTAATTCAACGTTTGGTGAGTTTTATAAGGAAAATATTGGAGAGGTTCTCATTCATCCAGATGATGCCGAAAAATATTCGGTGAATGATGCTGAAGAAATTTTCCTTGTGAATCATCGTGGAAAAACTCGAAGGATTGCACGAATAACACCAGATACCCAGCGTGGAGTTCTAGTGGCAGAAGGAATTTTTTGGGGAGCGAGTGAAAAACAAAACAGGAATAGAGATGAGGGCGGCATTAATGATTTGACCTCACAAAAAACCACAGATATAGGCGGGGGAGCAACTTTTCATGAATCTCTTGTTGCGTTACAACATATTGTGTGATTTTTTAGTCCAGCACAACAAACCATTCGCAAATTTTTTTTTACGAGGTACATATGAAGACATTATCTGAAGCTGATATTATAGCAAAAATTAAACAACGTACATGCTTTAGTGCAACAATTACAGGTGGTGCTTTTACACTTAAAATTGAATCTTACGAGCCTGCGCTAAGTGTTGCAATTCATAATGGTGGTAATTTACGACTGGAACTAGCTGAGAATTGTCTGCTCACAAAAGACGAAAGATATTATGAAGAAGATCCTTTTACGGGAAGTTTTATTGCTCAACAGCCTATTACTATAACATGTCATGATTCACGCTACGAATACGATTTAAATCGTACCCCAGACGATTGTGTCTATAAAACAGCTTGGGGACGAGAAGTGTGGAAAACAGCCCTGAGTGCAGAATCTGTTTCTGTGAGCCTTGAAAAACATGCACAGTTTTACAGAGTTATGGATTCGTTACTTGAAGCATTGTCGGCAGATTTTGGAAAGTGCATTGTCTATGACATCCATTCCTATAATTATCAGCGTTATGAACGTACCGATCTTCCAGTATTTAACCTAGGTACGTCAACAGTGACCACTGAAAATTGGCGACCACTTATAGATACATGGATGGAAATACTACACAATATGAAGGTGGACGGAGTGGAAATTACATCGGCAGAAAATGATATTTTTTCAGGTAAAGGATTTCTAGCAGTACATTGTCACAAACAGCACCCTGATGTCTTGGTGCTTGCTACTGAAGTGAAAAAAGTGTTCATGAATGAAATTGAAGGAACAGAAAAATCACCAATACTTCTGTCAATGCAGCACGTTTTTAATACTTCAATACAGAATAACACAGCTTCTTGTTTTTGAGCTCAACTCGAATGTTTTCCACTTCTTGGAAGTGGTGGTACAAAAAAACAGGCAATTATGAAAAAACTTACCTCACCAAATATTGATCGATGTATAGGTTGTCACTCGTGTTCCATTGCCTGTGCAAGGCTGGTTCACAAGAAGATTTCATGGGATACAGCAGGTATTCGTATTGAGTCTACAGGAGGATTGACAACAGGATTTCATGCGCAACATTGCCTTGCCTGTGATCCTGCACCCTGTGCCGATGTTTGCCCCACAGATGCTTTTTCGCATCGCAAGGGCGGGGGCGTCATTGTGAAGAAAAAACTCTGCATTAATTGTGGCGAGTGCGTTACGGCTTGTCCCATTGATGCAATCTTTCAGGACTATACAGGAGCTGTTTACGTCTGTATTCATTGTGGCCGTTGTGTTGAGTTTTGTCCGCATAACTGTTTGGAAATGGAAGAAATTGAGTAAATATTCGGCTAGGAGCTTGTCCGAGAATAGGCATTTCGTTCAAAATCGAAGAATTTTCTAAAA
>JAOZTO010000105.1 GCA_029942265.1 Desulfocapsa sp. | reverse complement strand
TTTTAGATTAAAGATCGGTCGCAGATGGCCTGAAGATGAGATGTATAGATGAGTCTGTTGATTTAATAGCATTTTGGTTCGATGTCGAGATAAATGGAAAATTTTACCGCAGGCATATAGTTGATATTCCGAGGATAAAATTTTCCATTTAACGAAGAGATCGGGACAAAAGGCATTAAATCAACAGGCTCATAGATGGGGAAGTTATTTCGTCCCCGTTCCTAAGCACTTTCCTGTGGTTCTCCGTCAAAAAAACAGTACCTGTTACGCCCCGCCTCCTTAGATTTATACATGGCACTATCCGCATTGTCCATTAACCCATCCTGATCTACACCATGTTCTGGAAATAGTGCGATACCAATACTAGCTCCTATGTTTGCCTCCTTATCATCCAGCAGGAAAGGAAGTGAGATAGTTTCAATGACATACTCAGCTATTTTAATAACATCCTCTTTTTTCGAAATAGCGTTCAGGATAATTGTAAATTCATCACCACCTAAACGAGCAACAGTGTCAGACTCACGTACCACCGCCTGTATTCTTTCAGAGGCTTGCTGTAACAACAGATCGCCTGCGGCATGCCCCAAAGTATCATTGACAATCTTAAACCGATCCAAATCAATAAAAAAGAGGGCAAAACATGTTTTAAGTCGTTTGTTATGTAGTATTGCCCGTGACAGACGATCATGAAAGAGTTGCCTGTTGGGCAATCCCGTCAAGGCATCAATGGTTGCCTGATGTTTAAGCAGTGTTTCAACCTTCTTGTTCTTTGTTTTTGCAAGCGCCAAAAGGTAGCTGATTAATATGAGGAACAGAAAAATGGGCGCTGCAATTTTTGCAAAAGAGAGCATCACTACTCGATTTTCAGCAGTAATAGTATCCTGGGCCACATGCGAAATTACTTTCCATTTATATTCATGTTCCTCAGCTGAATCACCATTAGCACCTTCTCCAGATCCATATTGCTGTAGATTCTGAAAAAGATGGATTGTTGTGAACGTGAAAATTCCATTGTCATTTGTAAACTGTCCTCCTTCTTCGGCGACAATTTCCTTCCATGTTGCTGGGTACACAATGGAAAAATTTTGCCCATTATCCAGCATAAACCCCCATTCTTTATCTGGTTGAGGATGTTTAAGCCAATAGCCCTCCAAGTTCACAATAGCTGCATGATCACCAATATTTGCCACTGCACTTGAAAAATTACCGAGCAATCGATCAGCTAGGTAATTAAGGAGCACGATACCTGTCTTCTCACCCTTTGCGTTAAACACTGGCGTGCCAAAGCGTATCATCGGCTTAAACGGTTGCTCAATCTGGCCACGTTCCATATTTAAATCAAGAGGAGAAACATAAATCTGCCCTTGTGGAACAACTAATGATTCTTCAAAATAATAACGCCCGCCCTTATTCTGCAATGCGTTAGCAGGCACTGCAGTTGCGCTACCATCCTTATAATTAACTCGGATAATTTCCAATCCTTCGGTATCTAAAAAACGAATCTGATCATAGACAGTCTTCATTTTAGAAAAAAGAAGAAAATCAGCCTGTAAGCTTTTAAACCCCTCAAGAGACATCAAGCTTCCCTTATGGTGAAAAGCATTGTGTTTTGACAAGATAAGCAAATCCGACATAACTGCTTGGAAATCCTGATTTATTGCTCTTTCTCCCATGCGGACATTAAGCCGTTCGCTCTCAAGCCGGAGAGTGTTGATTTTGTCAACTTCAGACAAATAAAAATATGTAAAGAAAGCAAAAAAAGCTATGGCCCAAGGAAGGAATATGGACAGGAAGTATTTACTAAAAGTGTTCATGATATTTTCACTATATAATATATATTAAATATAGGGTGTCTTTACAGAAAAAAACGACTCAGCCGTTTCAACAGTGTATTGGGCATCTCAAAAAGAGTTCTCAGTACTCCTTGTTGGCCTACGTTTTTCCCGATTCCACCCACTTTGAAATCAGAATGGAACCTGTTTCCACAAGAAGGACAAACCATTACAATGCCACCAACATTTTTTGGAAATCGCAATTTCTGCCCACATTGCGGACATTTTTTTTCAATATAATCGGACATGGGTTCCTTTACAAGGCATCTGTCCCTTTTACTTTTGCTTTATACACATGGTTTGAAAGTATTTTTTTCCATCCCGTTCAACACGTTCCACACCATGAATATCGCTCTCATACCCCGGAAAACTGTTTTCGAAATCCTGCCGAGCCATCAAATAATCAAATATCGGTTCAGCTTTGTCGTTCATGATTTCTCCACCCATCATAATCGGTATCCCAGGAGGATATGGTACAAGCATTACCGCAGGGGTTCGGCCTTTCATTTCTGCCAAAGTTACATATTCAACGTTCTTACGCACTACTTCATGGTAGGCATCAGCCGGTTTCATGGCTGGATCAGGTATTACCTGGAAAGCCGCCTGCATTTTATCGAGAAGAGCATGTTCTTTATAATAGGTGTGGATGGCTAGACAATGGTCTTTCAATCCCACGTTTCGGTAAGTTTCAGGGGCACATTTAACAAGATCAGGTAGTGTCTGAACAAGGAGAGCATTGGAATCATATGCTTTCTTGAACTTCAACAAAGCAGCCAGTAGAGATCCCTGTTTTGCCTTTGTGGTTCCCAGTGAATTCAAAAGTAAGAAAGAGTAGTAATCTGTCTTTTCACAAACAATGCCATGACCAATAAGATAGTTCGTCACAATTGATGCAGGAATACCTTCGTCTGCCATTGCTCCATGATCGTTCAATCCCGGAGTAATAAAAGTCAGCTTGATGGGATCAAGCATGGCATAATTTTCTTCAATATCATCAAATCCGTGCCAATTATCTGCCGCACTAAAAACCCATGGATACTGATTATCACATAAAAAGGTGGCTGGAACATCTTCAAAGTTTTGCTTTGCGCCATCTTCAAAAGCAACTGTGCGAGGCTGCCACATTTCAAAAAACCAACTATTGTCCTTCTTCATTTCTCCAGCAATTTGAGACACCTTTTTACGAAGATGTATGGCCTCCATGATAACATCACGCATCATGCGCTCACCATTATCATCCATCATTTTTGTGGCAACATCCAGAGATGCGATCATACTATACTGCGGCGATGTGGAACCATGCATCATGTAGGATTCATTAAACTCATCGGGATTAATCTGAACATGACTACCATCACGAATATGAAGCATGGATGCCTGGGAAAACGCAGTGAGGAGTTTATGGGTTGAATGGGAACAGAAAATTGGTGGATGATCGCTATTCAGATCATCGTCTGCCATACCAAAATGATCTTTATACAGTGGATGAAACCGTGCATAAGCGTACCATGCTTCATCAAAGTGGAGATTTTCAACACTCTTCTGCAACTGTTTTTTGATATTGATTACGTTGTAACAGATACCGTCATAAGTAGAATTTGTCAGGGCAGACATCTTCACACTCTTACCTTTCAAATTTTCAGGAATCAGTGCATTATCACGAATTTTGCTCCGGATAGATTCTTCGGAAAACTCAGACAACCGGCATGGCCCGATAATGCCCCGTTTATTCCTTCGTGGAATCATATACAGCGGATACGCCTCTGTTATCACCATGGCATAATTCAGTGATTTATGACAATTTCTGTCCACAAAGGCTATATCATCTCGTAACAACTGACTGCGCCAGATTACCTGATTAACATTGGATGTACCGTTCAATACGTAGTATGTTTGATCGGCTCCAAATACACGGGCTGAATTCTTTTCAGCATCACCAACAACACCGCTGTGATCAAGCAAAGAGCCAAGCTCTGGCACCGAAATAGAGAGATCAGAACGAAATACATTTTCACCAAAAAATTTATACATTGCTACCCCTGCTGGACTTCGCAGGAATCCTGCACCTCCCATATGTCCAGGAGTGTGCCATGCATACTTGTATTCTGCCGAATAACGTACCATTTCGCCGAAAAATTCCGGATACACACCTCGTATATACTCTTCAACGTGAACCACAATACGACCAGCCAGGAAATCTATGGTATCAGCTATCTTCCAAAGCGTTTCGTTGATATTTTGCAAAACGCGGGTGGGAAGAGTTTCAATGGCAAGTCTTTCTGTTAAAAGAAGAATTGGAATGTCTGCATTGCACTCTCGAATTTTATCCATAAGTACCGTTGGCAGCATCTTCTCGTCACAGTTTTCATCACAGATATCCCAATCAATAACAATAGCACCAAGATCAGCACGAGAAACAACAATTTCAATTGCATCTTCATAGCTGTAGGATGGCAACACTGCGCAGTGCTGTGTTTCTTTCAGATTTTGTACCAGTTCACGTAATCTAAAACCTTCATCATTTTTAGCGTGAAACTGACCCGAAACTATTAATATCGGCCAATCATCTGTTAATTTTGTCATTGTTCTGCCTTCTTTTTAAGGTACATTAACGTCATTTCTTTTATTCTTCTGAAATCAGTGTATACTTTGAAAACGTTTTTGCAAAGTTTATTACAGATTACGTAAACATTCGGGTTGGGGCAAAAACAGGCTCAACCACTGAACTGTAAATGTTTGGATAGTGCCCCCGGATCGAACGAAGATGGGGTGCTAGCCGAATATTTACCAGATTACAGCTCTTTTCCCTGAAATACCACAAATTTTCATCTAAAATATTACTCAACACCACTACCAATGATAGAAAAAAATCCCATAGACTCCAATTCCGAAAAACGAGCACTCAATGTATCAATCTACGGGAATCTTATTTGTATTGCCCTGGGTTTTGGCTTTGCCTTCCTAACAGACTCAGGCGCAATTTTACTGGATGGGTTTTATTCTCTGATTTCCCTGCTGGTGGCAATTCTTGCATTGCGCGTTTCCATTTTGGTCGAGCGTCCCCCCGACAAACATATGCCCTTCGGATATGGTCATTTCGAACCTATATTCAACACATTACGTAGCTTACTGATTATAGCGGGGAGTGTGTATGCACTCATATCGTCTGTTGCTGTAATCCTTCAGGGCGGACATAGCGTCGCTTACGGATCTGCGGTTATTTATGGAGTGCTTTGTACAACAATCTGTTTTGCCATTGCCGCACATCAACAGAACGCCTCTAAGAAAACGACATCACCAATCATCAGCCTGGATGCAAAAAGTTGGCTGATAGACGGACTAATTACGTTGGTAACTACCTTTGCTTTTTTGTTGGGAGTGCTACTTCAAGAAGGGCGATTCACAGAATTTATTCCTTATATCGACCCATCACTAATCATCTTGCTTGTCCTTATAGTCCTGCCAATACCCATTAAGATGTTTGGCAGCAACACCAAAGAAGTACTGCAATTTGCAGCCTCCGGCAATATTCAAACAGTAGCCCGAAAACGTTTGGATAAGGTGCTGGATGCATATCCAGTAGAAAGAACAGACGTCCGTATTATGAAGGCCGGGCGCTACGTATATCTCACGGTATATGTATTGATGACCGCTGATGGTGCCGAAATGCCACTTTCTGAACTGGATAAAATACGAAAAAAAGTAGCGAAATCATTTAAAGAAAGTAAGTGGCGTTATTTTATAGATATTATGTTTACGATGGACGCAGAAGATCTGATATAACAGGTAAGCGCTCCATGAAAACTCCATCTTCGTTTGATCCGGCTTGTTCACAAGCCGGATCAAGCGAACCTATTATTTACAAACTGATTACAACCGCTTCACAAGAACGCTGAATAAGCTCTGCTGCAGTACCCATTCTTGCGCCATCAATCAGATCATCTTCGCTTATCATGCGGCTTTTTGCGCATGGAGTACATGCCAGGATGTCTACCTCATGAGCTTCTAAATATGTCATCAGATCATCTGCTATATCACCGGTAGCCGCTCTCACATGCTCTAGTAAACCTTTTTTAGCAAGATACACTGCATCGTCAAGCAGAAACAGGGTGACATTCTTTCCTTCTTTGTGGGCAACGGTTGCCAAATGAATGCCTCGGGTTGCACGATTAGGATTATCTGGTCCACAGGCAACTGTAATTACAACATTATTTGTCATTTTCTTTCCTCTTTTTTAATGTGATAGATTCGAAAAAAACTGCTATTATATAAACGCAGGGATACCTGGAATCATACCCACCGCTGTCATAATTAAAGTGCAAACAAGAAGGGCTACACCCGGTATTACTTTACTGTCAACAAAGGACAATTCTCTCCCCCTGTGAGCATCGCCAATAAGCCCCATATTATCTAAACACATGGTAAGCGCCCAACCAAACACAGGATTTACAAGTGCCGATGCAAAGATACAAATACCTGCCGCCTGGGCATTTTTCTCATCTTTAATCATCTGCATACCCGCTTCTAAAAGAGGCAAAAACACACCAACTAAAAGAGCTACAACCACAACTGGTCTCCATGCAGCCAAATCCATTGGATAGCCAGCAACAGCTGCAATAATACAAAAAAGTCCTGTTAAAATAGCTCCAGCAGGTATGGGACGCTTGGCAATGGCAGCTGGAATCATATATGTTCCCCATGAACTCGCCAAATTACCACCACCGAGGACAGAACCTACAACCTGGCGCACTGACGTAATAGCCATGGTGTCATCCACGTTCATAAGCACCTTGTTTGTCTTAGGATAATTCATTTCCTGAAAGACACGATGTCCTAAGAAATCTGGTGGCCACATGGCAACTGCAAGAACTGCCCAAGGAATAACAGCAACAAAATTTGCAAAATCGGGCAGACCCATTTTCCAGCCAGTTGTCTCGCCCCACCAATACATTGGGTTCATATGAGGAAGCCCCGGACTTGTTTCAAAGCTAAATGGAGCGCCAAAGGCAAAAGAAATGACTAAAGCCAAAGCAGAACACAGTGGTATTGACAACCATCTTTTTTTCATACGGGCAAGTATGGCGTACACAATAATCGTTATAAGAATAAGTACGATAAAGAGTGATGACATGGCTCCATTAACATCCTTTGCCAACACTTCAGGCCCAACACTCCAGCCAACCACCCAACCTTTCATCTTACCTATATACGATATTGCCCCCGTAAGCCCCAGATAAATGAGGAGACCTCCACGAACACCATTTCCCGTCAACGTAATTAGTTTAGATCCGCCCTTACACATACCCAATGCAAAACCAAGTACCCCAACAACTAGCCCCAAAGCCAAGGGATGGCCACCTGATGCCGCAATAAGAGGAATAACTGCAACCATAGGCCCATGGGTACCTGCAAGATTGGCATTAGGATTTAAAAATCCCGAAAATAAAACTGCAAAAAGCAGACCAACGATGATCATTTCCCAGCGAGTGTTTTCAATAACAAATTCTTCACTTAAACCTGAGGCACTCGCCCAGGCTCCAACCATGGCTGAAACCATTACCACTTTACCAATTGTTCCAGCAAGAGCTGGTACGGCATCTTCAATCTCAAAGTTATAATCACGGAATGGAAGATTGATGCCCCATCGTTTAGGGTTCATGATTAAAAGCTCGTGTTCTAAATAATCACTTCGCTTTTCAAACTCATGCGCTTTTTTTCGCCGATCATGATAGCTTTTCCCTTCTCCTTTCATTACAATCCTTTCCTTGTGATAAGTGAGTAAATATTCGGCTAGCACCCCATCTTCGCTTGATCCGGCCTGTTCACATATGA
>JAOZTO010000104.1 GCA_029942265.1 Desulfocapsa sp. | reverse complement strand
TTTTGATCTTTGTACAATGGTTGTGACTATCGCCCTGGGGACAGGGCTCCTACAGTTCTGGCGTGTTTTGTGTTTGGGAGTATTTATTCTCAGGCAAACTCATAGGGAAATACAATATCTGGTAATGAGGGTAATGAGACGGCTTGGAGGTATAACAGAATAATGGCAATTACTACAATTATAGTACTTCAAAATGGACGAATTATTGATCCGGTAAGTGGTGTGGATACCATTGGTGACATCTGGATCGAAAATGGAACCATTATATCTCCCCGTAAAATTATCCCAGAACAGCAATACTGTTTTGACCTACATGGGAAATGGATTGTACCGGGTTTGATTGATATGCATGTGCATCTTCGAGAACCTGGTGCAGAACACAAGGAAACCATCAAATCCGGGACTCTGGCAGCAGCGACTGGCGGTTTTACCGCTGTAGCCTGTATGCCTAATACTACTCCTGTCAATGATTGCGCCTCTGTGACCGAATGTATTCTTGAAACGGCCAAAAAGGATGGCTCTGCCAGAGTGTATCCTGTTGGTGCTATCAGCAAAGGAAGTAAGGGAAATATCCTTGCTGAATATGGCGAGATGAAGGAAGCTGGTGTGGTTGCAGTAACCGATGACGGACTCCCTGTTTTAGACAGCCAATTGATGCGCCAGGCCATGGAGTATGCCGGAAGCCATGATTTACTGCTAATGTCTCATTCAGAAGAGATGGCATTGAGTGAAAATGGATCAATGAATGAAGGCGTAGTATCTATCCGCCTCGGGTTGCATGGAATCCCTGCTGCTGCCGAATCAATTATGGTATATCGGGAGGTTGCACTTGCCGAACTCACCGGACAGCGTACCCATATCGCACATGTAAGCACCGCCGCTGCTGCTGATATTATTGCACAGGCCAAAGCACGAGGTGTGCGAGTAACCGCTGAAACCACACCCCACTATTTTACTCTTACCGATGAAGCAGTTGCTGACTATGGAAGCAATGCAAAAATGAATCCGCCCCTGCGGACAGAAAGTGACAGGCAGGCAATCAGAAAAGGATTACAAGACGGTACATTTGATGCTATCGCAACTGATCATGCCCCACATTCAGTACTTGATAAAGAGCTTGAGTTTGATCAAGCTGCCAATGGAATAATCGGGCTTGAAACCTCTCTTCCTCTTTCATTAGCCTTGGTAAGAGATGGTGTTATTGATGCCATGCGTATGGTAGAGTTGATGTCTTCAGCTCCGGCACGTATCCTGAAAGTACCTGGTGGAACCCTTACCGTAGGGTCTGTTGCCGATGTGACTGTTATTGATCCCGACAAAGAATTTGTTTTTAGAAAAGAGTCAATTTGTTCCAAAGGAAAAAATTCACCGTTTCTTGACTGGAAGTTACAGGGAATGGCTGTTTTAACGATAATGGGTGGGCGAATCACCCATAACAAGTTGGATCTGTAATTCCGGCTTCTGCAAATCCTCTAATTCGTAATATACAAGCATCACAACGCTTACATGCTTTTTCTCCCACAGGGTCATAACAGCTGTGAGTTTTTGCATAGTCAACGCCTAGTGCCGTGCCTGCCTGAATAATTTCTGCCTTACTCATGGTGAGCAGTGGAGCTTGAACTGATAGCTTTTTTTCACCTTCAACACCTGCTCTGGTTCCCAAATTTGCCATAACATTAAATGCTTCCAGAAATTCAGGGCGACAATCCGGATATCCGGAATAATCCACAGCATTGATCCCAATAAAGATATCCGTTGCCCCAAGAACCTCTGCCCATGCCACGGCATGGGAAAGAAAGATGCTATTTCTTGCAGGGACATAAGTTACAGGAATTTCATTGCTATCATCATCCAAACTTCTGTCTTTTGGTACTTCAATAGAATCAGTGAGAGCAGAGCCGCCGATCTTATCTAAATCCAGATTCAAGACAAGATGTTTTTCAACATTTCTTTCCGTTGCAAGTAGTCGTGCTTTTTCCAGCTCAATGGTCTGTTTTTGACCATATTGAAAACTAAGGCAGTAGCATGTGTAACCAGCTTTCTGAGCAATTGCAAGGACAGTGGTAGAGTCGAGACCGCCACTGAAAAGAATGACCGCTTTTTTGTCTGTAGTGTTTGTCATGATGATTCGTTATGTTCTGTTGGAGTATCCAAAAGGCAAGGGATTGATTTTTGGATACGTATAAATTCAGGGTGTACTTCTGCCTGGTAGACAAGAATCTGTACACCTTTTTTGCTAACATCAAGAAGGGTTTTTGCATATACTGGATCGATATGGGCAGCAGGTCTGAAACGGGAAGCATCCTTGCGTTGTACACAAAAAAAGATGATTCCCTTGTGTCCTTCCGCTACAAGTCGTGCAAGTTCATTTAAATGCTTTGTACCTCTTACGGTTACAGCATCAGGAAACGTGGCCCAATCATCTTCTACAAGCGAACAGTTTTTAATTTCTACATATATTTTTTCCGCCCCACGCTCAAGGAGTAGATCAAGACGACTTGACTTGGAGGTGCACACTTCTCGTGTGAGAGTGTCGATTTTTTGTAATTCTTCGATCTGTCCTGCCATAATCGCTTCGGCTACAATCCCATTGGTTAGCATGGTGTTTACACCAATCCATGTGTCTCCTTCTGCTATCATTTCCAATGTTTGAGGATACTTTCGTTTTAGGTTAGGAGATGTGGAGAGCATCACTTTGCTTCCAGGCGTTGAACAGCCGCGCATGGATCCGGAATTAGGGCAATGTACTGTAAATTCTTTCCCGTCTTCCGTTCTGACATCAGCCAGGAAGCGTTTGTATCGTTTGATTAATGTTGCTGGCTGGAGTTTGGTTTCAAATTGCATGGATCATAAATGGGTGCTACTGAAAAATTTCGTTTAATCTTTGAAGAAACGGTTGAAGTACAGTATAAAGAATTGATGGAAAAATGAAAAGAAGAAAGCACTGTTGCATAGGATTCCAACCGATACAATCGGACGGAAAATACAATACCTCTACAGGAGAAGCATTGTTATGAAATTAGGTTTAAACGGCATGGGACGGATAGGTAAACTCTCCCTCTGGCACCACGTCTCAAGAAAACATTTTTCAGAACTTGTGATTAACGTTGGCCGTGAAATTGGTCAGGGGCTCGATGATCTCGCAGCATCCATCGAGCGGGATTCTTCTTATGGACGTCTTGGATCTTATCTTTACGGACATAAAGGCGGCAGAGTGATTGAAGAGTTAAACGAAGAAGCCGGAACCATGGTAATCAACGGAGTTCCTGTGAAATTTCTCCGCACCGCTAGGAATCCAAAAGACATTGCCTGGCAGGAAAACAATGTTAAACTTGTAATAGATACCACCGGTGCTTTCACTGATCCCACCGCAGATGCTGATGGCAGTAGAGGGGCGTTACGAGGTCATTTGCAGGCAGGTGCCGAAAAAGTAATGTTGTCAGCTCCTTTCAAGATCAAAGCAAAAGGTCTTGATATGCCTGAGGATGCGGTAACTGCAGTTATGGGGATTAATGATGAAGATTACGATTCATCCAGACATGCACTTATTTCAGCGGCATCCTGCACCACCACCTGTCTTTCTTATATGATAAAACCGTTAATGGAGTCCATTGGTGCCGAAAATTTCTTAAGCGCATCCATGGTAACGATACATGCGGCAACCGGTAGTCAAAAGGTTTTGGATAGCTTACCAAAAACTGGTGCTGTGGATCTGCGGAAAAACAGATCCATCCTCAATAACATTATTCTCACCACCACAGGAGCGGCTAAAGCACTGGCTCTTGTTATTCCTGAAATGAAATCCATTGGCTTTATTGCTGAATCTGTACGAGTTCCTACTTCCACCGGATCTTTAATTGTTCTGGTGTTAAACGTTCAGGATGATCTTGGTAATCCGTTAAAGAGAGATAAAATTAATTCGATTTATCGTGAATATGCAGAAAACAGCAAATATCTTGAATGTTCTGAAGCGCAGAATGTTTCTTCTGACATTGTAGGTGTCCCTGAGGCTGCTGCTGTCATTGAATCTACAGAAACTCATACCCGTACAGCGACTATTCCGGTCAATTTAGATAAATTGAAAAGCTGTTCTGTTGATGCTGGAGCTGACCATATTCTTCATGTTCCGATAACCCAGGCTGTTGTGTATGCCTGGTACGACAATGAGCTTGGAAGTTACACAAATACATTGGGTGATTTAACAGTTTCTGTTGCTGATACAATGCTTTAAAGATGCATGTCCGACGAATAAATGTCGGGGATGTTGCGACTGTAACTGACATAGAAGCGAGTACGTTTTCGTCATGGAACAGCAATCAGATACATTCTGAGCTTACACGAAAAAATGGCGTTTCCCTTGTGGCCGTCGCATCTGATAAAGTTGTCGTGGCATGGTGTTGCGGTGTGCAAACAGGGGTTGACGCTGAGCTTTTAAAGATTACAGTACATTCATCGATGCAGAGATGTGGTATTGCTGAAATGTTACTTGAAGATCTGTGTACTTTTTTTTCTAAACAGCAGGTAGAGCAAATATTTCTTGAAGTTCGTTCGCAGAATTATCCAGCGTTGCAACTGTACGATAAACTTGATTGGTATAAAACTGGAAGACGAAAGAATTACTATAAAGAACCAGCAGATGACGCACTTTTATTTGTCCGCAGGTTGAATAAAATAATATAGGAAGTTACATGAATACGATTCGTGATCTTGATCTTAGTGGGAAACGTGTACTGGTAAGGGTCGATTTTAATGTGCCCATGGATGGAGACAAGAATATCACAGATGATATTCGCATCCGTATGGCTCTTCCTACCCTTCAATATATATTAGACCAGAATGCCAAACTGATCCTTTGTTCCCACATGGGACGCCCTAAAGGGCAGCGAGTAATGGATTATAGTCTTGCCCCTGTGGCGGCTCATCTTGCCGACCTTCTCGGGCGCGAAGTCAGTGTTGCTCCTGATTGTATAGGAAAAGAGAGCGAGGCACTCGTTGCGGCAATGCAGCCAGGTGATATTCTCATGCTTGAAAATCTTCGCTTCCACAAAGAAGAAACAGAAAATGGTGCAGATTTTGCCAAGCAGATTGCACGCATGGCAGATGTGTATGTTAATGATGCCTTTGCAGTTTCTCATCGAGCACATGCTTCTGTTGTTGGAGTACCTGTTAATGTTGCTGAAAAAGCGGCTGGTTTTTTATTGCAAACTGAAATGGATTTCTTCCATAAAGCCATGGACAATCCTGTACGTCCTCTTGTTGCACTTGTCGGGGGAGCAAAAGTTTCATCGAAACTTGGCGCACTTGAAAATATGCTCGATAAAGTGGATAGCATGATAATTGGTGGTGCAATGGCCAATACTTTTTTAATGAGCCAGGGAATCGATGTTGGAGTATCAAAAGTAGAAGATGATCTTCTTGATACTGCACGTGAATTTGTTAAAAAGGCCAAGGGAAAAGGTGTAAAGCTTTATTTTCCAGTTGATTTTGTTGTGGCTGATAGATTTGCAGCAGATGCTGTTACAAAGAATGTGACCTGTTACGATATCCCCGATAAATGGATGGCGCTGGATATAGGCCCTGCCAGCACAATATATTTCCAGGAAGCCTTGGCAGATGCTAGAACCATCGTTTGGAATGGCCCAATGGGAGCCTTTGAAATGGATGCTTTTTCACGGGGAACCTTTGCCATGTGCCATAGCGTTGCCTCGTCACATGCCTTGTCAATAACCGGTGGTGGCGATTCAAATGCGGCAGTTAAAAAATCAGGAGAGTCTGCTAATATTTCTTATATGTCCACAGGTGGCGGTGCATTTCTAACACTTATGGAAGGTAAGACTTTGCCAGGGGTAGAAGTTTTAAGGATGCCATAAGGCACTTTCTAACAAATAATTATTACATTATTATATGGAGATCGAATATGAAACGAAGACCATTACTTGCAGGAAACTGGAAAATGCACACGACTGTTATGGATGCCTGTGAACTGGCAGCCGAAATAGGAAAATGCTCGGCTGGACTTGAGGATCGTGATGTTATCATTGCCCCACCCTATACAGTGCTTAGTGAAGTTGCCCATGTGCTACAGGGGAGTAATGTGTTAGTTGCTTCTCAAAACATATGTTGGGAAGACAAAGGTGCCTTCACTGGTGAAATTTCCCCAACAATGTTGAAATCAGCGGGGGGAACCGCAGCTCTTATCGGCCATTCTGAACGAAGGCAGATTTTTCACGAAGATCATGCACTGATCAATCAACGTGTTGTGGGTGCTTTGCGATTTGGCTTGATTCCTATTTTCTGTATCGGTGAAACACTTGAAGAACGCGAAAGCGACAAAACCTTTGAAATTATTGAAGAACAAATCAGGGAAGGCCTTGCCGGAGTCAGCATTGATGATATGAAAAAAATGGTTGTGGCCTATGAACCAGTCTGGGCAATTGGAACCGGAAAAACGGCCAGTAAAGAGCAGGCTCAAGAAGTTCACGCCTTTATTAGAGCATTACTTGAAAAAATGTTTGAAAAAGATATTGCCGATTCCACAAGAATATTGTATGGTGGCTCGGTTAAGCCTGATAATGTTGATGAACTTATGGCGCAACCTGATATTGATGGGGCGCTTGTCGGCGGTGCAGCATTGAATGCTGAATCATTTTGTCGAATTATAAATTTTACTTAAGACCCTACACACAAAGAAAATGACAACCATTCTAACAGTTGGTCATATCTCAGTTTGCCTTTTTCTGATTATTATCGTTCTTCTCCAACACGGAAAAGGCGCTGATGCAGGAGCGGCCTTCGGTGGCGGAGGATCAAGTCAGTCACTTTTTGGATCAGAAGGCCCTGTTCCATTACTGAATAAGATCACAACTTTTTCTGCTATAATTTTCATGCTCACGTCTGTAACCCTTGCTTATTTTTCATCAACATCCAGTACAGGATCAGTGATGTCAAGTATGCCACAGACAGTTAATGTTGAAGAAAAAGCTAAATCTACTGCGGAAAAAGTAATTCCAATGCCAACCGCAGCATCTGATGATGCAGCACCTGCTCCAGAGGCTCCAAAAGCCAAAGAGTAGCTTAAAAGAACATACAATTGTGTGCCGAAGTGGTGGAACTGGTAGACACGCTGTCTTGAGGGGGCAGTGACCCACGGTCGTGCGAGTTCGATTCTCGCCTTCGGCACCATTTTACATTCCGTCAATGTCCATTGACGTACGCTAAAGCCGCAACCAGCAATGGTTAGCGGCTTTTTTGTTGCCTTTTTTGTCCATGTTGTTCCATTAGTGTTCGTTAAAATCCATTGCGTAAAGGGTACCTTTTGGTGTACTTTACGCAATGGGGGTCAAGTCTTTCGTTGTTTTATGTTCGTTAGTATGATATGTAGGATTGTATGACAAGACCTTTGAGAATAGAATATCCCAACGCTTGGTATCATGTGATGAATCGTGGGCGGAGAGGGGAAAATGTTTTTTCGGGCAAAACAGATTTCGAGATATTTTTAGGAGTTTTGCAAGAGTCTTCTGAACTGTTTGGTTGCCGTGTGGCTGCGTTTTGCCTCATGACTAACCATTATCACATTCTATTGCAAACTCCGCTGGGCAATCTTTCCCGCGTGATGCGGCATGTCAACGGGGTATATACTCAACGATACAACAGACGCCAAAAAGTCGATGGACAATTATTTCGAGGGCGCTACAAAAGTGTACTTGTTGAAGAAGATAGTCACCTTGTCGAGTTGCTGCGATATATT